>CAZYLE010000342.1:0-1514 GCA_964648675.1 uncultured Dehalococcoidales bacterium | reverse complement strand
CAATGCGATCAAGCATCTCCAGGATGGTAACCCTGGTCAGAACAGCGGCGAAGAAATGCCCGAACTCAACGGCAACGTATCCTCCGCCGATGATAATGAGGCTATCAGGCTTCCCCTTGAGCTCCAGCACGCTCTCGTTGGTGAGGTAGTCCACGCTATCGACACCCTTAATCAGAGGAATGAGGGGCCGAGAACCAGAGGCAATAAACACTTTATCTCCCTTCACCCTTTCACCATTGACTTCTATGGTGTAGTCCGCCACGAAATGCCCTTCCCCTTCAAAGAAATCGAAGTTCTCCAGTTCACGGATGCCCTGCCTGATATGACCTTGAGTCTCCTCCCTGCTCGCCCTCATCCTGTCCATTATCGCCGGGAAATCGATGCTCTTCACCTCCGCACATATGCCCAGCTTCTTTGCCTCCTGTATTTCGGCGATTCTGTCGGCAACAAATACCAGCGTTTTCGAGGGTATACAGCCCAGATTCAAACAGGTACCCCCCACAGGCCCCTTGTCTACCACGGCGACCTTAAGACCTTTCGACATTGCCTCCTCCGCAATAAGCATGCCGGATCCGGAACCGATTACGACGACATCATACTCCTTCATCGAGGCCACCCCCTTTCCATACACCTGCTTGACTGCCTGAAATCTTATACCAATTCAGCCCATACAATCCCTATACTCAAACGAGACATTGGCATTGATAAGCGAGCATTCCAGCACCAGGCATGACACAAGTCAAAGGGTAAATGAATTGGCCCAAGTCAACCTCGACCGCCTCGGGGAAGTAGGCGGCAAGGGGCTGGCGTTGGCGAATAATCCACTCGGAATCGGTGACGGTACAGACTTTCCCACCTGCCTTTAGCACTCGATAGGCCTCCCGAAAATAGGCGAGGCGATCGCTCACAGCGCTTCGCTAACTCTTATCTCTTATTCCTAGCCACCGAGCTTGATTATGAGCGGCGGCAACTCTTTCAATCCCTCGACATCCCCCTCATACTCGATGCGCTTATATCCACCCCCCTCCGCTTGTTCCACCACGATGTCCAGTTTGACCTTTTGCTCGGCAGCAATGACTCTGTACCAACCGGCAAGATAGTTTGAGATTACCCCAAGGGCGGGGGAAATAGCATCCGGGTTTTGTTTCAACAGCGATGAGCCGACAAATATGATAGGCCCCAGCCACCCCCCGAATCCCTTCTCTTTTACATAGGGGAACCTATCTCCCTGTTTCTCAATACGTGTCTCAGATATCCCCGACCGCCTCCACAGGACCCTGATGGTGGGCACCGGGTTCTGGTGAACCAGCTCGTCTTTGGACTTGGCTACATCGAAATTGCGGGGCAGGATGGCAAGCTCTGTAGGCACGTTGCACCCAAGCTCCAGCGCCCGCTGTTTCACGTCTATGTAGTCCGAGGTCTCAACTGACATGGCGTATCCTCACGTTCGTTTTCTCAGATACATATATGGTTTTAACCGGTGTGCCCTTCCACACGTCATTTGTGTGCAACGG
>CAZYLE010000341.1:0-1545 GCA_964648675.1 uncultured Dehalococcoidales bacterium | reverse complement strand
CAACCCTGGTACGACACAGCAGATTGGTCAGTCGACACTGACAATCTGACCATGGACCATGTCGTAGAGCGAGTGATCCACGGCTTCAGGCAGGTAAGCGCATATAACCGAGATCCTGCTTACTTTAAAGATTCTTCGTTCGTGGTGACCACAGCGACAGCAAGCTACCCGGTCTTTATCGGCTGGGGAACACTCGACGAACTGGGCAGCCGGATGTTGCAAACCAGGCTCAGCAGGCACGCAAATATCATTAGCGATGAAGATGTCTTTCCCCACTACGGCAGTCAGGCCTGCGAATCGCTCAGAGCGGCTGGCTTCTCCATTGAGTCCTCTGTGTTGCCATCAGGTGAGACGACAAAGACCACCGATAGCGCTGGCAGACTGTATGATTGGCTGGTCGACCACCGCACCGAAAGGGGCCATGCTATCGTTGCTCTTGGAGGTGGTATGGTGGGCGACCTTGCCGGGTTCGTCGCCGCAACCTTCCTTCGCGGATTGCCCCTGGTTCAGGTGCCTACCACTCTGCTCGCCATGGCTGATTCGTCGATAGGGGGCAAGGTTGCTGTCAATCATCCCCAGGCAAAGAACATTATAGGCGCTTTCTATCAGCCACACCTTGTTATTATCGATGCAACCACCCTTTCCACCCTGCCTGAGCGGGAGCTAACTTCAGGCTGGGCAGAGGTAATCAAGCATGCAATGACCCTTGACCCGGGATTCCTCCTGTTCTTAGAGTCCAACGTTGAAAGGCTTGTAAGCCTTCAAGCGGAGGCGACCACCGAGGCAATAAGGTGTAGCGGAGCACTCAAAGCTATGGTTGTGAGGGAGGATGAGAGGGAGAGCGGGAAGCGCATGGTTCTGAACTACGGACATACTATCGCCCACGGGCTTGAGGCAGCCACAGGTTATGAGCGTTTTCTCCACGGAGAAGCGGTGGCTATCGGTATGATGGGCGCAGCGATGCTCAGTGATCGACTCGGGCTGTTGTCACAGGATATACTGGCGCGGCAAAGGCACTTGCTCCAGAGGTTTGGCCTGCCCATCTCCTGCCCCGGCGTCGATGTAGCCGGTATAGCTAGGGCAATGGAACTCGACAAGAAGGTGAGGGAAAAGGCGGTGAGATGGGTGCTTCTCCAGGGGATCGGCGAGCCTGTAATGCAAGATGATGTGCCATTGGAGCAAGTGGTCAGCGTAATTGAGGAGTTGATCCAAGATTGATCAAATCGCGTTTCCGCCTCAGCGCTAGGCTTCGTCTTGCCAAGTGGCGGATAAGCGCGCGAGGGTGGCGCATTCCCGAGCTTCTGCAGGGCATAGTCCTCGCGGCTGTGGTAGGTCTTGCTGCCGGCATGGGGGCAGTGATCTTCAAGTGGATGATCGCCTGGTGTCAGCGCGGGTTCTTCGAGGGTGGCGCAGCAGCCCTGGGCTTCATGGGGCGCTATTCCGTAGTATTGATACCCGCAGCAGGTGGACTTGTCGTCGGACTGCTGGTCCACTTTTTGGCCCGTCAAGCCAAGGGTTACGGCGTTTCGGAAGTCATAATAGCAG
>CAZYLE010000340.1:0-1555 GCA_964648675.1 uncultured Dehalococcoidales bacterium | reverse complement strand
TGTCCAGCATTATCGCCAGGGGCTTATAAGGGCGCTTCTTTCTGTCGCGCAACAACTGCACTGTTTTATCGTTGGTGGCATCGCAGGCGAGGTGAAAGCCACCCAATCCCTTGATCGCTAGGATTCTTCCTTCTTTTAGCAGTTTGCTGGCAGTGGTAATTACATCATCACAGGTAATGGTCTTCCCCTTGCCATTCACCAGTTCGAGAGAGGGACCGCATTTGGGACAGGCATTGGGCTGGGCGTGAAAACGACGGTTCAGTGGGTCATCGTACTCCCGCTGGCAGTCGGGGCACATTACAAAGCGGCGCATCGTGGTATTAGGACGGTCATAGGGAATATCCTCGATGATAGTGAAGCGGGGCCCGCAGTTGGTGCAATTGGTGAAAGGGTAACGATAGCGCCGGTCGTCTGCGGAGAGAAGCTCGCTCTTACATGCATCACAGGTGGCGATATCCGGGGAGACTAGCTGATATTTGCCCTCTTCGGCAAGGCTATGGCGTATTTCGAATGTGGCGTAGCCAGCAGGTGCAACTCTCTCTGTTGAGATATCATCGATGTGAGCCAGGGGAGGGGCATCCTTTTGCAGGTCTATGAGAAATCGGTCAAGCGCCTCCTGCTTGCCCTCTACTTCGATCTTCACGTCGCCTGAGGTATTTAGCACCCATCCTTTTAGTCTGTGTTTTGTTGCAAGCTGGTAGACAAAGGGTCTAAAGCCAACACCCTGGACTACGCCGCGAACGCTAATACGAACAAGTTTTAGGGTTTCTATCGTTGTCATGGTAACTAAATATAACCTACCTTGTATCCAATAGACGGGCTAGAGCACAGAATTAAATTAGCGTTTGCTCCAATGAAAACGAGCTTACTTCTTCATCTCAGCTAGTAACCAGGAGACCCACTCGTCTATCCCATCTCCCGTCTTGCAAGAAATCTGCATAAGCTCGGCTTTGGGGTTTACCACGCTGACGCCTCGACTGAAGTTGCGAAAATCGAATTCAACATACGGTAAGAGGTCGATCTTGTTTATGACCACCACATTCGCCACGCTGAACATCAGGGGGTACTTATAGGGTTTATCGTCGCCTTCAGGTGTGCTGGAGATCATGGCATTCCTGTCCATCCCCAGAGCGAACTCTGCAGGACATACGAGGTTGCCCACGTTCTCAAGGATGAGTAGGTCGATGCCGTCTAAAGGCATGCTCTCAAGGGCGTTGTTCAGCATATTGGCATCAACATGGCAGTCGCCGCCGGTATTTATCTGAACGGTTGTCACTCCTTCCTTGCTTATCTTATCAGCATCCAGGCTCGAAGCGATATCAGCCTCGATAACAGCGATGTTCAACTTATTCCTCAGCCTTTTTATAGTCTCCAAGAGCAGGCTTGTCTTTCCGGCTCCTGGAGAAGCCATCAGATTTAAGGCGAACACGCCTTTCTCATCAAGCAAGCGTCTATTTCTCTCCGCTATGCGGTCATTGGCACTCAGTATATCCTGAAGAACCTTTATCTCCATCATTCCACCTCCACGCTATCGATGTATAGCTCATTTCCCGCC
>CAZYLE010000339.1:477-1570 GCA_964648675.1 uncultured Dehalococcoidales bacterium | reverse complement strand
CTGCGGGGAACTAAGGGAAGAGCATGCCGGACAGAAGGTTACTTTGGCTGGCTGGGTGCATCGGCGTCGTGACCATGGGGGGAAGGTATTCATTGACCTGCGTGACCGAGAAGGCATAGTTCAGGTCGTGTTCAATCCCCAGATATCACAGGAGGCATACGAGGTAGCCGGTTCGCTCCGTAGTGAGTATGTGATTCAGGTTACTGGAGAAGTTGTTCCCCGCCCGAAAGGGACGGAGAATCGCAAGCTGGCTACTGGAGATATTGAGGTCATAGCGAAAGAGGCTGTCATCCTTAACGCGTCAAAAACACCGCCATTTTACATAAGTGAAGATGAAGAAGTTGAAGAATCACTTTGCCTGAAAAACCGCTACTTGTACCTGAGAAGACCCAGGCTGAAGGATAATCTCATTCTGCGGCATAGGGTCATAAAGTTTATCCGTGATTTTCTCGACGCTAAGGGATTTGTGGAAATTGAGACACCCATTCTGATTAAGAGCACACCAGAGGGAGCGCGGGATTACCTTGTGCCCAGCCGCCTCAATCCTGGGAAGTTTTATGCCCTGCCTCAATCGCCACAGCAGCTTAAACAACTCCTCATGGTAGCTGGGTTTGACAAGTATTTCCAGATAGCCCGTTGCTTCAGGGATGAGGACCTTCGAGCAGATCGGCAGCCTGAGTTCACCCAGCTTGACCTGGAGATGAGCTTCGTTGAGGCGCCGGACATATTGCGACTCATGGAGGAACTGTTCACCTCGCTTGTCAAGACTGTCAAACCTGATAGACGATCAGTGGAGCCTTTTGCGCGCCTGTCCTATAAAGAAGCGATGGAGAGATTTGGCACAGATAAACCGGACATCAGGTTTGGCTTGGAGATCAAGGACATATCCGATATCTCTGCTGACACCGACTTCCAGGTTTTTCGCTCGGCCCTCGGCAACAATGGCAAAGTGAAAGGAATATGTATACCCGGTTGCGGCCACTATACTCGCCATCAACTCGATGAGCTAATTGATTTGGCCAAAGGTTGTGGTGCCCAGGGTTTGATGACGATGGCTTTTACGGGAGAGGCAGTGGCTGTGGATGAGGTAAAA
>CAZYLE010000339.1:0-467 GCA_964648675.1 uncultured Dehalococcoidales bacterium | reverse complement strand
TGACCTTTTGCTTATCGTGGCCGATAAGCCACCGGTGGTCAACAAGACACTGGATGAGCTACGCCGCCAGATGGCACAGCGACTTAATCTAGCTGATGCTAACCTCCTGGCTTTTGCCTTCGTAGTCGATTTCCCGTTTTTGGAGTGGAACGAAGCTGAGAATCGTTGGGAACCCATGCACCATCCGTTCACGGCTCCTCGATGGGAAGATGTTGCACTTCTTGATAGTGAACCGGCTAGAGTTCACGGTCAACATTATGACGTAGTGTGTAATGGCTGCGAACTTGGCAGCGGCAGTATCAGAATCCATAATCGTCAGTTTCAGGAAAGAGTATTTAGCCTCCTCGGTTACAGCAAAGAAGAAACAGAAAGCCGATTTGGAGGTTTCTTAGAGGCGCTGGAATATGGAGCGCCGCCTCATGGCGGTATTGCCATAGGTCTGGACCGTTTAGTGATGTTACTGGCTG
>CAZYLE010000338.1:0-1600 GCA_964648675.1 uncultured Dehalococcoidales bacterium | reverse complement strand
TCGACGCGAGCTGTCGAGGCGATGGGTAAACATCCGGCTGAGCTGAAGAATATGGTGACATCGCCGGGGGGGACGACCACCGAGGGGCTGCTGCAGTTGGAGTCAGGCGGTCTGCGTTCTTTGCTCCTTCAGGCGGTCATTGCCGCCTACAATAAGGCTAAGGCTTTAGGTGCCAAGTGAGGACAACTTTTTTTCTGTCATTGCCAGCGAAGCGAAGCAATCTGATAGTTTCACCCTCACCCAGACCCTCTCCCGTTCCCCATATCCCAGCGAAGAGTAAATCTTCTGCTGGATGCCTGCCCACCCTTCCTCCCGTCGAGGGAGAGGAAAACTCGGGGAGAGATTGCCACGTCGCTAACGCTCCTCGCAATGACAGCAGAAGTGCCCCTTGCAATGACAACAAACACTCTAAGTTTGACTTTGAGTGGGATGATGGGGATATCTTTCCTACGGTAGTTTATCCGGACGCGGAGTTTCTATTCCGGAGGATGAACGAAGTTACTCTTGAGAGCGTGAATCCGAGAGGTGGGGAAGCGATATTGGATATCGGATGCGGCAGGGGCATTGATGGCGTGGAGATGGCTAAAAAAGGTGCGGTGGTTATCGGGCTTGAGCCTTCAAATGTAATGATAAGGCATGCCAAGAATCATATCTCTCAAAACGGGGCGAAAATGAGCGTGGTTCAGGGAGTGGGTGAGCATCTGCCGTTCCATGCTCAGTCTGTGGACAAGATTGTGTGTAAAGGATCTCTGGACCACTTTCTCTACCCGGCGATGGTTATAGGTCAAATTGCCATGGTGCTTAAACCTGAAGGTAAAGCGATAATAGCCATAGCCAATTTTGAAAGCCTTGGCTTTAAGCTAGGGAAAATGGTATGGTTCTTCAGGAAGAAGCTCGGTTTCAAAGCCCCGGAAGGTAGGATGCTGTGGGAAGTGCCGCCTGACCATACACATAAATTCGATTATTCATTTCTCAGGCGGCTGGTGAATGGCTATCTTGCGATAGAACGAGTTACCGGAGTGTCGTTGCTTTTTGGGCTTCCGTGGTGGGGCATGTTTCTGGCTAAGTGTCCCAAAGGCATGTCGCTCGCCATATTAAATTCGCTGGATGGAGTAGCTAGGCATCTGCCTTCTCTCAGTGATGTTGTGGTATTGAGATGTAGGCCGAAGTAGGGAGGATAACGGCGATAAAAGTTAGTGATTACAGCGATGTGAAAAGATGACGGCGATAGGAGAGGGAAGCGTTATGAGTGGTTACGGGCCTTGCGGGCATAGAGGACCAGGCTTTTGGAGAAGAAGTTGTTAAGAAAGCTATCGAGCAGGCGGACAGGTAGCCTTTCGTTATTTATGTCCCACACTAGGAATTTGTAGTAAAGGGAAGGGATTATAGCCTTTTCGTTGTTTACCCCGAAGAGGCAGCGGGATATCCAGTAGAAGGAATGTAGGGCATGTTTGCGGCGGACGGCATAGATGGCTAGGTTGTTTTGTTGTAGCTTAGAGATGATTTCGCTGGATTTGTATATTCTGATGTGACCTCCGGGGCGGTCATGGTACACGCGGCATAATTTCCAGCAAATAGTTTCAGGTAGATACGATGGGAC
>CAZYLE010000337.1:583-1601 GCA_964648675.1 uncultured Dehalococcoidales bacterium | reverse complement strand
CCAACATGATTAAAAATTCTCCAATTATAGAGTTTTGCAATTGGCTTATAGGAATAAGAGGTTAGTGTTGTGGTATCGATTGAGAGTTCAAAAATTAACCGAATCGTAGAACGGGAAGAGTCGCGCTATGTAGCAGAACGACCAAAATCGCAGGCGTTATTTGAGAGAGCGAAAAAGTCTCTCCTTGGTGGTGTCCCGATGACCTGGATGAATGTGTGGCCAGGGGCTTTTCCCATCTTTGTAAAGGAAGGGAAAGGGACCTATCTGATGGATGTGGATGGCCATCGTTATCTTGACTTGTGCCTTGGGGATACAGGCGCGATGTTCGGATACTCGCAGACGGCGGTGTTCGAAGCAATAAAGGCTCAGATGCCCAAAGGTATGGCCCACATGCTTCCCACGGAAGACTCTATCTGGGTCGGGGAAGAATTGAAGAAACGCTTCAAACTGCCATACTGGCAGGTTGTGATGACAGCTACGGATGCCAACAGATTTGCAATCCACGTGGCTCGCGAGGTAACAGGACGGAAGCTGGTCCTCGTATATAATGGTTGCTACCACGGCAGTGTGGACGAGGCATTGGTTGCTCTCCTTGAGGGAATAACCATCAACAACCCTTATAGCATGGGGCCGCTCCTAGATAACCCTGAACAAATGACGCGCGTAATCGAATTTAATGACATTGATGCATTAGAGAAGGCACTGTCACCCCAGGACGTAGCCTGTGTACTAGCAGAGCCAGCAATGACAGATGTAGGGATAATACATCCTGATCCAGGTTATCATGCGGCTTTGAGGGAGCTGACCCGGCGTTTTGGAACCCTGCTGATTCTTGATGAAACACATTGCCTCTGTGCTGGTCCAGCGGGGCTCACCGGTGAATGGGGTCTTGAGACGGATATGCTAGTGCTTGGTAAGGCAATTGCCGCAGGATTTCCTGCAGCTGTTTTTGGCTTCAGCCAGGAGATCGGCGATAAGCTCAATACGCGCATACCATGGCAGAATTTCTTCGGCTTCG
>CAZYLE010000337.1:0-573 GCA_964648675.1 uncultured Dehalococcoidales bacterium | reverse complement strand
GAACATTGTCCGGCAACGCCACAGCAGTAACCGCGATAAAAGCAGCGCTCGAGCATGTCATAACCCAGTCGAATTATGACAAGATGATTCCTCTCGCTCAGCGCCTAGCCGAAGGCATCGAGAAGATAATAAAGGATGCCGACCTACCATGGTATGTTGCACGCCTCGGCTGCAGGGTGGAATTCCGCTTCCGAGCTACTCAGCCAAGGAATGGGAGAGAGGCCCTCTTCGAAGAGGATGCCAGTAACCAGGGGGATTTGTTGAAAGACGGACTGACTGGGCCGCTTGAGAAACTGATTCATATATATTTAGCCAACCGCGGCATCTTACTCTCACCCTATCATGACATGGCATTAATCTCACCCGAAACTACTTCTGATGATGTAGACTACTATATCAAGATACTCGGTGAATGCGTAAACGAGTTGATTGCTTAGTCTGATATGGATAAAATTTAAATAATACCGCTCCGCCAGCGATATAGCGAGGATATTTAGAGGTCAAGAATACTAGTCACCTTCGATGATGATTTCCGCGGCGATTCGCACCGCTGCTGCCACTACAGCAGAGCAT
>CAZYLE010000336.1:0-1602 GCA_964648675.1 uncultured Dehalococcoidales bacterium | reverse complement strand
CGCCTGGTGGGGAGAGAAGTGTTTATGGACGTCAATGTGCTTGTCGACAAGGAGCTTTCTGTAGGCGAGGGGCACGCAGTCTGCACCGCGGTGGAGGAGGCGATCGAACTATCGCTGGACCGCCCCGTCAGCGTCGTGGTCCACTGTGAACCACAAGACGGTTCTTGTGAACGAAGCGAGGAGCATACAGCGCCTTAGGCTGTGCGGCATATCAATGGCTTGACTGGTTGTCTCCTCATTAAGGGCAGTGGTATTGAGCTGGGTGACATCCGCCTTATTCGCCACCTTGCCGGAGCAGAAGAGTTCATCGTCCGCCACTAGGCCGGGCGTGGTCATGATGGTGTACTGCATGATCCTCTCGATATCCTTGAGTTTTTATGTCGTGGCGCTTAGCCCCAACCCCTTCACCACCTCCCTGGTTGTCTGCTTTAGTTGGCTACACCTGGCACATCCAGGATCGAGAATCTTGATTTCTATCTTCTATTCGTCCTATGATGCATTTCCGACTTTCGGTAAAATTATAGGAAAGGTCCTCTTGGTTGCTTTGCACAGCCATACCAAGCCAAGCATTATGGGGACCTCGGTAAGGACGCCGACGACGGTGGCCAGCGCCGCTCCCGATGCGACGCCGAAGATGGTGGTAGCAACCGCTATAGCGACCTCGAAGTGATTGCTACCAGCGATGATGGCCGCCGGGGCCGCATCCTCGTAGCGAAACTTCAGCAGCCTGGCGACAACGTAGGTGACCCCGAACACCGCCAGGATATTGACCAGTATGCCCAAGGTGATCATGCCGATGATAGCCGGCAGCTCAACGATGATGTAGCCCTGGTAGGTAAACAGGATGACCAGAGTAACCAGCAACGCGATTATCGATATCTTTCCCAGTGGGGGCACAAGCCGCTTCTCAAACCACTCGATACCTTTGCTTCTGATGACCTGTCTTCGGGTGAAATACCCAGCGATGAGCGGGGTAACGATGTATATGGCGACTGATAATGCGATGGTCTCCCAGGGCACGCTTATACCTGAGAGGCCCAGCAGGAACATGGCCAGGGGGGCATAGAGCACGACCATGGTCAGCGAGTTGATCGCCGTCATCACCAGGGTGTGGCCCATATTGCCGCGGGCCAGGTAGCTCCACACCAAGACCATAGCGGTGCAGGGCGCTACGCCGAGAAGGATGAGCCCGGCGCGGTATTGCTGGACCTGGTCGGCAGTAAGGAAGTTGGAGAAGATAACTCCGAGGAATAGCCAGGCGAACAGGGCCATACTGAACGGCTTCACCACCCAGTTGGCGAACAGGGTGAGGGCTATCGGCCGGGGCGACTTGAGCGCGTTCTTGATCTCCTCCCAGCTTATCTGAACCATGATGGGGTAGATCATGGCGAAGAGGCAGATGGCTATCGGAATGGAAATGTGGGCTACCTCAAGCCTTGCCAGGAAATCTGAGACCTGGGGGAAAAGCCTGCCCAGCCCTGTCCCTGCTAGAATACACAGGGCGACCCATAGGGTGAGGTACTTCTCCCAGATACCTAATTTTCGTTCTTTTTCAGCCATGATTCCTCCCTACCGTTCTTGACGAGACTTCGCCCTGGCAGA
>CAZYLE010000335.1:0-1613 GCA_964648675.1 uncultured Dehalococcoidales bacterium | reverse complement strand
CGAGAGTGGGTGTGGCAAGACTACTGTGGGGCGTTGCGTTCTTCGTCTATACGATGTCACCGAGGGGAAGGTCTATTTCAACGGGGAAGATATCACCCCGCTTGAAGGTGGGCAGTTGAGGCACATACGACGAGATATGCAGTTGATCTTCCAGGACCCTTACGCCTCGCTCGACCCCAGGATGAGTGTTGGTGATATTATCGGTGAGCCGCTGGTGGTTCACCACCTGGTGAAACGCAAGGACTTCAAGGAGCATGTAGAGGAACTGATGAGGATGGTCGAACTTGAACCTAGAATGGCACCCCGCTATCCCCATGAGTTCAGCGGAGGCCAGCGCCAGCGCATCGGTATAGCGAGGGCATTGGCGACCAGGCCAAAGTTTATCGTTTGTGACGAGGCTGTCTCTGCGCTGGACGTCTCGATCCAGGCACAAATCGTGAAGCTGCTGACAGACCTTAAGGAAGAGCTGGGCCTGACATATCTGTTTATCGCTCACGACCTTTCGGTGGTGCGGTACATCAGTGACCGTGTTGCCGTGATGTACCTGGGCAAGATTGTAGAGATTACTGATAGTGATGAGCTCTACAACAATCCGGTTCATCCTTACACTCAGGCGCTGTTGTCGGCTGTGCCTATACCATCCCCTGAAGTGGACCGTCAGCGAACGCGGATTATACTCACTGGAGATGTGCCCAGCCCTCTTTTCCCGCCAGCGGGGTGCCGTTTCCACACGCGATGCCCCCTGGCGGAGTCGATATGCAGGGAGAGCGAGCCGGAGTTGATGGATGTCGGCAGCGAACATTGGGCGGCCTGCCACCTGGTGTGACCTCAAGATTACATTTGCCCCGCAGAAGACTCAAACTTCTGCCAGTGCGGTTGGACACCGTGGACGCTTCATTCGATTTGAGATTGGTGAAGGGAAGGGGATAAATTTTTGAGAGGGGCGCAGCCCCTCTCTGACTTCTCCTGACATAGAATAATTAGCGACATAAAATCAAGAAGATGAAATAACTCAAGGGGGTTAATAAAATGTCTAGTCCAAAAAGGTCGCCCATAGAGAAAGTGGGGATACTAGGAGGCAAGGGGAGACTAAATGTAAAAAACCCTCTAAGTAAAAAAGAGCAACAGAAGGGTCATAGGAAAACAAGCTATAAAGGTAAATTGTTTGATTAGAGCTTGAGCGGACGCTTTGTGTCAAGGAGGTAAATAAGGTGGTCACAAGATGTCCATATCATAATCGTATTCTCAAAAAGATAGTAGAGAAAAAACCACACCTGATTGCTGAAGCGCCTAACGGAAGCCGCCCATATAAGCTAGTAGTTTACCGTGTTTGTCCTATGCCTGGGTGCGATTACAAAGTTAAATCAGACGAAGAAGCATAAGGTTCGCCATCTGATGAGTTTGTCTCAGGGATAATTGAGAGGTTGATAAGCAGTGGGAGAAATAATCGGATTTTTTGTAGAGGCTATGTGTTGCAGCATTGTAACTATATCAGTTGTATACATAGCTAATGCTTTCTTACTGGCAGTCATTCAGTCTCTATAGGATATTGGCACACATACTTTAACTAGTTGCCCATACGTCTGCGGGGCGTTTAAGAGGGGCGAAAGCCC
>CAZYLE010000334.1:1535-1634 GCA_964648675.1 uncultured Dehalococcoidales bacterium | reverse complement strand
ACCCCTCCAGTGCGATCTGCATCGCCTCCCAGTTGGGCAGCTTCTCGTAAAGGTCTAGCTCAGCACCATCAGGAGTGCCGTCCAGCTGGTCCTCGGCCT
>CAZYLE010000334.1:0-1525 GCA_964648675.1 uncultured Dehalococcoidales bacterium | reverse complement strand
CACCTCCTGGTTCTTGCCAAATATGTACTCATAGTCCTTGCCGGCATAACCATAGCTGCCGCCAAATGGAAAACCCCACATAAGAGCCCCCGTAATGTACTTCCCCACATCCTCAGCCCTAAGAATCTTGAACACCTCTCTCAAATGACCCTGAGTACCCCAGTAGTTGCCGATGTCAGACATGATCTGCAGGGATTCCTCCTCCGGCTCAGGGATGATGATCGGATCATTGTAGATCTCGCCACCGATCATCTGCGCATTGGCATACAAAGTGTTTGGAAGATTGCCCTCAGTGGACACGATCTGCGCATTGTCGGTGATGAAAACAGTCCTGTTTTCCATCAGGTATGCCAGGGCTTTCGCTCTCCTCAGCATGAGGGGATCACCTTCATTCGCCTTCCAGGCCTCGGTATATAGCTGCGGGCTTTCCAGGTCAATCTTGAGGCCCTGTTCATACGCTCCTCCCCTTCGCCCCTTCTTCCACACCTCCTTCCTCAAATAGTCCAGCCGTGGCGACCTCTTCTTCTCCGCCGCCCACCACCATGCTTTTTCCTTCTCAAGCTCATCTACCGTCTTATCTGGCGCTCCGCTTTGCTTTGCTATTATTTCCGCCATCTAACTCACCTCCTGATCCTTGTCCACTTTCGTAAAACCAACGTAGTCAACACCATACTGTCACCTGCTTGCCTAGTTCTCCCTATTTATCAACCTAACGTCATTTCATCAATTGTCTCTGGTGACGGCTATATCGAGGATCGAACGCTTCTCCTATATCAGTATCGATGAGTTCCATCTCTTCGTAATACTTGCACTTGCTGGCATCCATCTTTATATCTGACATCAAGTTCACCTCACCATCTAACACAAACACCGGCGGATCGCTCTCTATATTAGAACCGGTCTTCAAAATGAGGCACTGACCGGCGGTCAGGCCGGCAGAAGCGAAAAAGTTCTTACATCTCCCGCATGCCTTATCGGGTATATACTCCCTCTCTTCCACGGTTTTGCTTTGCTCTTGCATACTTAAATAACCCTGCTTCACCTGCTCCCACTCACTCTTTCTCCTTGGCATGACCCCTCCTTTCCGCCATCTCCATATATATAAACACAGTGACGCTATTTTGGTATATTCATTATGTTTTGTCAATTATGTCACATTATTTATTTCAATGTTAGATGATTTTATCATGGCATGAATAGTATAAAAAAATGGGGGTCGTGGAGCAGGCAAGGCAGAAACAATGGTGGACGGGCGTCCAACTGCTATCTACATTTCTCTTAGACTTGCGGTTCTATTTCCACAGCTGGCTCAGCCTCACAAACTCCCTCTACAACCACACACGATTCCTTGCTGTATAGCCGCTTCTTCCAGCGGACACTACCACCACCCGCCCTCCTTACACCAGCATAGAGCGCAGCCAGATAAAGAAATGAGAATCCAAACGGATGCAGTAGAGTCGAAATAGGCGACTCCTTGAAGCGATTACCCACAAGCCAGCGCATGATTACGATACCAGCAACCTGG
>CAZYLE010000333.1:0-1657 GCA_964648675.1 uncultured Dehalococcoidales bacterium | reverse complement strand
TTCGAGGCCGACAGGTCGGCCGACACTTCGGCCCAGGCTCACCACGAGCGGTGTTGGCCTCGGCGCGCCTCATGACTGTCACGCCCGCCCACCCTTTTTTCTGTTCCCTCTCCCTTGAAGGGAGAGGGCAAGGGTGAGGGTGAAACGCCTCCCCCTCCCTCTAACTCCCTCCCGCCAGGGGAGGGAGGATTTGTTCCCGCTCTCCATGAAATACATTATCGGGGGACTCGCCTTTTTTATTTGCCTAACGGCCCAATCCTTCAAAGAAGGATGGGCAACTACATTTGTTAATGTGAGTAGGTTGGACGCTTTAAGCGACCAACCTTGCCCAGAGCGGATGCTCTGGGCTACCCATACTGTAATCTCACCTTCACCCCCGGGATTGCTTAGTCGCTTATGCTCCTCGCAATAACAAGCAAAGTTGGGGGGGCACGCATAGGCCCCGACAGAGGCATTGTATTTGAGAAGCTCCTTCCAGTATCAATTCGGTGTAAGGAGGCTTCGCCTTTGGCAGGCTCTATGATATAATGCTAGGCGACGGAGGACAGGATGAAATCCTTTAATAAGCGGGGTGATCAGGGGGAGACGAGCCTTCTTTATGGCGGCCGTGTCCTTAAAAGCGACCCCAGATGTGAGGCATATGGCACCATAGATGAGGCGGTATCGGCGCTCGGGCTGGCACGTGCCGTGTCCAACAATGAGCGGACTCGAGATATTGTCTACCGCGTCCAGGAGGAGCTATTCATTGTCGGAGCGGAGCTTGCCACCGCTGCTGACGATTACGACAAGCTAACGGACAAGAAAGTGGTTACCGAGGAGATGGTGAATCGACTTGAAGGCCTCATCGACATCTTTGAGGCGGAGATGGAGATGCCAAAGAAGTTCATCATCCCCGGCGATTCGCCAAGTTCAGCAGCCCTGGACTTGGCACGAACTGTTATCAGAAGGGCGGAAAGAAGGGCTATCGAACTGAGGAATAACGGAGTGTTGCCCAATGAGAGGGTGCTCCACTATCTCAATAGGCTCGCCGATCTGATTTTCACCGTGGCTCGCTATGAAGAGAAATCAATTGGCTTCCCGACCTGATTCTTGCCATGGCTCGCCGCACGGAGATGTCATAGCGACTCTTTGCCATCTCAGTGAGAGTTAATTGAAGCGGTCTCAACTCATCCTGTATCCTCCGCTGGATTGTGTGGGCCGGTCGTGCCTGGCGTGAAAGGTGAAAGAGCGTACTACGGATAGGACTGTAACGAAGGCTGATGGAGATTATTCCTGCCATTGACCTCAGGCGAGGGAGATGCGTTCGCCTGTACCAGGGTGACTATAGTCAGGAGACGGTATTCTCCGGGGACCCCATCGAGGTCGCCCAGCACTGGCAATCGCTGGGAGCAAAGAGGCTTCATATTGTTGACCTTGATGGTGCGGCAAAGGGTGAGCTGTGCCATGTCGCCCTGGTCGAAGAGATGGTACGCACGGTTGATATCCCCCTGCAGCTCGGTGGTGGGCTTAGACGGCTGGAGCTAGTGGAACAGGTGCTCCAGTTCGGCGTGGGGTGGGCAATCCTGGGCACAGCGGCGATAGAAGACGAGGCCTTGATTGCGGGGGCTTGTCGCCGGTTTGGCGAAAGAGTCATTGTGAGCGTCGATGCCAGAGAAGG
>CAZYLE010000332.1:0-1668 GCA_964648675.1 uncultured Dehalococcoidales bacterium | reverse complement strand
GCCCATATCCCCGCCTATATCAAGGCGTGGACATCATAGGAGGGCAAGATGATTCTTATCGGTGAAAGCATAAATATTATGTCGCAGACCATCGGTCCGGCACTTAAAGAAAGGAACCCAAAACCTATCCAGGAGCTGGCCAAGGCTGAAGCTGAAGCTGGCGTAGACTATCTCGACCTCAACATTGGCCCGGCCCGAAAAGCCGGGGATGAGCTGATGGTAGTCAACTCGGTACAAGAGGTTACGGATAAATCGCTATCCCTGGATACGACAAATCCAGTGGCTATGGAGGCGGGATTAAAAGCAAATAAAGGGAAGTCATTGATTAACTCCATCTCCCTAGTCAGGATGGAAGAGGAACTACCTTTAGTCAAAAAGTACCATGCTGACTTCATCGGGCTCCTGTGGGGAAGAGAAGGAATCCCCAGGGATGCTTCGGAAAGAGCGGTTATCGCTGTTGAGCTCATGTATAAAGCCAATGAGATGGGCATCGCTAATGAGAACATCTGGTTTGACCCCATAGTTACGCCGGTGGTGAACATAGAAGCAAGCCAGGTGAAACCATGCCTGGAGTTTATGAGCATGGCGGGGGAGATTGCCCCAGAATGCAAATCTGCGGTAGGCTTATCTAATGTCTCCAATGGTGCTCCCACTCCGCTCAGACCATGGCTTAATCGCACCTACCTCATGATGCTGATGAAGTACGGGCTGCACTCGGCAATAGTGGACGCCTTTGATACCGAACTGCTCAAGATAGCCAGAGGGGAGAGGCCAGAAATTGTTAACCTGGTGCACCGGATGATGGATGGCGAGAAACCCAATTTCGCCTCTTTAAGTAAAGAGGAGATTAAATACGCCAAAACGGTCAGGGTGCTGACCGGCGAGTCGCTCTACTCCCACTCCTGGCTTGAGATATAGTCCGTGGGAAAGTTTCACCAGAAAATTAATGGCTGAGGTTGATACGCAATTATAGACTGCTTACCAGATGGAAAGTAAAACATTGACACTGTCCACCAGGAAGAATGATGAATACGGTTACGAGCTGGCTTACCGGCTTGCCTGTGAACAGCTTACCCAGATTGAAGATATTGAGCAGCAATGCCGTAAAATTGGTGCCCAGTATATCGCCTCTCAGAAAGCAATCACCATTGAATATCTAAATCAGTCATATCTAATTACCCTTCCTGACGTTGAGATATCCTTAGTGGGTAAAGAGAAGGAAGTACCCTTACGAGACAAGATTCTCATTCTCCATTATTTAACCCAGTCCAAAGGAACCCCCCTCGCCAACAAGGCGATATCCTTCAAGGAGCTACCAGAGGGAGTCGGCTATTTCCCCACCTTTTACCAGAGAACGATAAGACCTCTGGTCAATTACTTCGGCAATGAACCTCATCAACTACTGAATGTGGCGAAAAAATTGGGTGGTCGTGAAGTCGATTATGGTGATGCAGCGGTAACCATCAATGCCTTCCGCCAGACACCGATAACCTTAGTGCTGTGGAAGGGCGATAAGGAATTTACTCCCGAAGGAAACGTGCTGTTTGACAGTACCATCTCTGATTATCTGCCCGTTGAGGATATCATTGTGCTTTCCGAAACTACCGTCCGAAGAATAATCAAGCTGTTAAAAGCTGGAGGTGATAATCCTGCCTGAAACTGAGGTTA
>CAZYLE010000331.1:0-1668 GCA_964648675.1 uncultured Dehalococcoidales bacterium | reverse complement strand
ACCGATAACTGATCCCCCTGTCCCGAATTTGACACCCCCTGAAGCTGGCGCAAAGCTATCGGAAGAGACGTATCACTACACCTTATCTGGGGTCAGGCGGACTGGGGCAGCTCTTGGAGCCGGGGTGGCGGTCTGAGTCCCACTGCTTGAAAAGCCTCATATGCCTCCCCCTGTAATTCCATCCTGAGGATGAAGGGCTTGCCGCTGAGCTCGAGAAGCGTTGCCTTGAACTGTCGCAGGTCAGCGAGCACCTGTGCATATCTTGCCTCAGGCCTGTTCTCTTTTAGTAACCTGGCCAAGGCGGTCTCCATGGCCAGAGCCAAGAAACAGATGCCAAAATGACCCCGCACTCTGGACGGCGTCCAGTGGCGCACCGGCCTCATCTCCAAACCTGTCTTCAATTCACGGAAGGCGTGCTCCACACGCCACAGGTCCTTATAGGCTAGCCCTATCTCAGCGCCAGGAAGCTCAGTGTTGCTCCGGAGTAGAAACTTCCCGTCGTAACGCTCATCTCGCTTAACCTTCTTCCAGTTGACCTCGGCCTGACCACCATCCTGCACCTTGATGTAGCGCCGATATCCTTTCTGTTTCGCCAGCCCAGCCAGGCCGCTCCGCACCAGCTCTGCCTCCAGGGCAGCTACGATCTCCATTCGTCTGCGGGCATCCTCGGGCTCTCGCTCCGGATTGTGACAAATTACATACCGCTGCCCGTTGTCGCAGACCTCTTTCACTCGCAGGTTCTCGGCTACCTCATGGTAGCGACCGGCTCGTCTCAGCACCCGGTCGGCTGCCCGCCACTTCTTCAGCGGGATGCCTACAATGTAGCCCATCTTCTCTCTGTCTAAAGCTTCCAGCAGCGGCTCGGAGACTACTCCTCTATCGGCTACCACTACCACTCGACGCACGGCAAACCGCCCCTTGAGGTCAGCGACAGCGTAGCGAAAAGCGGTGATATCAGCAGTATCGCCGGGAAACACGTGGTGGGCTACCGGGATGCCGTCCCGAGTCATCACCAGCCCGATGACCACCTGCACCCGGTCGGACCTCTTATCCCGGCTATATCCCAACTCTGCCAGTCCCTGTGGGCCTCGCCCCTCGAAGTAGGTGCTGGTGGTGTCAAAGAATACCAGATCCACATCCAGGCCGAATAGGTCCCTGTCCTTCAGAAATAACGCTTCTTCCACTGTCCCCTTGTGCTCGTCAAGGAAGTCCAGTGCCCGGTAGAGGTGGTGGAGTTCCAGCGCCTCAAACTCAGGACGGTAGACTTCTTGCTTGAGCCATTCATAGGCGCCCAGCTTACTGTCAGGGGCGAGGAGTCGGTTCAGTACCATTCCGAAGAGAGCCTCCTCCACCGGGAATTCCACGGGACTCTTCCGATAGAGTTCCTGAAAAAGATGGCGCAGACCCAGCTTCTCCCACAGCCGCCACAACACCAGCACCGGCCCGTACTCCCGGCTTGACCGACCAACCAGCGGCAGCGCCTCCGCCTCGACCCACTGCCGCTGGGAGTGACGGGCAAGAGAGGCTATGAGCTTGTCCAAAGCACCGCTTGCCTGGAGCACGTCTCGCCTCCCCATGGTGTGGATAAGTGTCTGACGTACCCTCCCGTTCACTCGACGCGACTCAACCAGGTGCAGATAGGTACGAGTACTGCCATCCTTGTTACGA
>CAZYLE010000330.1:1098-1668 GCA_964648675.1 uncultured Dehalococcoidales bacterium | reverse complement strand
GGTCAGCTTCCATTTGGTGAAAAGCCTGCGCCAACTCCAGCAGCATTGTGCTGGTCATGTCATTGAGTCTTTCAGGTCGATTCATGGTGATAGTGCCGATCCAGTCTTTCTTGTCCACCAGAATGGCCTCATAGCTGTTCATTAGACCCCCCAGTCACTGGATTGGCTTAACCACATTTCTCCAGCTCGGTAGCAGCCGTGGTTCTTATGAAAAGCACTCGGTCACATGCTCTGCAGCGTTATTGAAAATACATACCGACAGCGCTCTGCTATCGCGACTCGAACTTTGGCTCCCTCTTTTCCAAGAACGCCTTCACCGCCTCGGCGTGGTCGGCGCTGCGGAAGCAGGCATCAAGCCCCATTGCATCGAATTGCATCTGCGTACGAATGTCGGTATCCTGTCCCTGATAAAGGCCTCGTTTTGCCATCTGGATAGCAAATGGGGGCAGTTTGGCGATACTACTTGCCATCTCCTTTGTAGCCTTCTTCAGTTCATCCGCTGGCACGAGCTGATTAACCAGACCAATCTCCTTAGCCTCAGCGGCATCGATTATGCGGGCGGTAAACACC
>CAZYLE010000330.1:0-1088 GCA_964648675.1 uncultured Dehalococcoidales bacterium | reverse complement strand
ACACCAGCTCACATGCCTTGGCGATGCCAATAATACGAGAAAGAGTGTAGGTCGAACCATATTCGGGGATTATACCCAGACGTGTAAAGACAGCGCCGAATCGGGCCTTTTCCGAAGCGATCCTTATATCAGCGCACAAGCTTAGAGTGAGAGCCATCCCGACACAAACTCCGTTTATGGAGGAAATGATAGCCTTCCCCATCTCCCTCATGAATGTGGGCATAGCGTTTATGGCCGACTCGTATGCTGTATTTCCCGCTGGCATCTTACCTCTCAACTCCAAACCAGCGGCAAAATCGTGTATATCGGCACCTGCTGAAAAGGCATCACCGGCCCCGGTTATAACCACAACCCTAACATCGGGATCGCTTGCCATTTCACGCATAGCCTGGGGAAACTCGTTGCGCATCTTAAAATTGAAGGCATTTAGTCTTTCGGGACGATTGAGGGTGATGGTGCCAATCCACTCCTCCTTTTCCACCAGAAGTGTCTCATAGTCGCTCATTAGTCCCTCCTCGGCATTCGATTATGAAAATCCAATCCTCGACTTATTACACCACAAAATTGTAGGTTGGCATAACACCAAAGTCAAGCAATATATTTCAGCCCGACACGTACTTTTGCATGTCCTACCAATTCGCGTACTGACATCGAAAACTGCAATCTGTCCTGAAAATTGCGAGCACTGATTGGTTATAATATGAGGCAACTACACCCTATCCTTGATGTTCATCCGAAGAAAAGAACGGCGGTGTAAAAGATAAACGCCAAGAACCTACATAACATCTGTACTTGGAGCGACGAATTAGCCTGCATTGATTGTGACCTTGAAGGAAAACTAAACTGCAGGTGGGACAGATGATATGAGCCCGCGGAATTGGGTTGAAAAATGGGAACATGTCATATAGTCACAGTTTTTTCACGTCGGCATGCCCATATTTCAGCTAGCCGTGGTGTTTGCGTAGCGGTATTTCCTTGATGAACAAATTGGCCAGCCAGGACGCAACGATGACTATGAAACCGATGAAAAAAACTTCGTTCAACGACGAACTCATAGCTGCCCGTAGCAACTCCAACATTTCCTAGAA
>CAZYLE010000329.1:865-1700 GCA_964648675.1 uncultured Dehalococcoidales bacterium | reverse complement strand
CCGGAAGACAGGCGTAATCTAAAAGGTACTTGCAATAGTTGCGCAGCGCCCCCTTCGCCAGTCTGTCGATCTCTTTCTTGCTGGCATTACTGCCCACGACATGCCTTAGATTCTCCCTGAGACATGTTCGTCCCCGGCGCCATACCAGAAAGGTAATAGTGCCGATGACATGGGCCAAGGCATAGCCCAACCTCACAGGAAGTATTCGAAAAGCAAGGCTGGTAATGCTGCCCAACAAGTAGAGGATCACCCTTCACTCCCAGCTATAAACCACACAACCATCCTGCGGGCTTCCTTTCGTTATATAGAGAAGAATCTCTCATCTCAAATCACAATTAGACAAGGCCTCTTACTTATCCGCTTATTTCGATGATACTTCTATAGCGCCCGACCGTCAAGCCTGCTTGCTGTTCACCATTGCAGTCAAACAATCCAAAGAAAGGGGATTCACATTTCTATCAACACTCTTGACAAAATACCAGGAAGCGTATATAATCAGTAATAGTTATCGTTAACGAAACTAGATAAAAAAGGTTCTTTTAGCGCTGTGCACCGCAAAACGAAACAGAAAGATGCTATCCTTAGAGTTATAAGGGGTACAACTTCTCATCCCACTGCTGATTGGATATACGAGCAGGTGAGAAAGGAGATACCCAACATAAGCCTGGGAACGGTCTATCGCAACCTCAGGTTGCTTAAAGAGGAAGGGGAGATACTGGAGCTGTCTCTGGCCGGTAGCTTCAGCAGGTTCGATGCCAACACCAGGAACCACTATCACTTCAGGTGTGAGCTGTGTGGTCGGATATTCGATCTGGATGAGCCAGTGGATAAAGAG
>CAZYLE010000329.1:0-855 GCA_964648675.1 uncultured Dehalococcoidales bacterium | reverse complement strand
GGCTTCAAAGTTACCCAACACCGCCTGGAATTTCGGGGCCTATGTATCGATTGCCAGCGCGCATATTCGCCTACAGCTAATCAGACGAGGGCAAATTCATAAAACTGAAGCAGCAAAACGTAGAAAGGAGACGGAGAGATGATCGCCGGAGAGAAGGGACACAATCTGTGGAAGGCCTACATGAAGACATGGGCCGATCTAGGTCTGGACCATGTGCAGTTCAACATGGTAGATGACGCCACATTGAGAGCGGCGCAGCGGGAGCCTGAAAAGTATCAGGAGTTGATAGTTCGGGTGGCGGGCTACAGCGCTCACTTCGTGGATATCAGCCGCAAGACCCAGGACAACATCATCCAGCGGACGGTACAAGGGCTGGGATAATACGTCAGCCTGCCTACTGTCAGAATTGATGGCCAAAGCAGTATTTTGGTTGGTACCTATATAGGTCTTGCATACAATATAGGAGGGTGATTGCAGGATGGCAGAAGCAAAAAGCAAGAGCATTGATGCAGCCACTATCAAGATGATAGAGAAAGCGGCCAAAGATGGGGTTAATACCGCTTTCGATAGAGCCGAAGCGATGAAGCCCTGTCCCATAGGGATGGTCGGCAGTTGCTGTAAGCATTGCGGGATGGGACCGTGCCGGGTTCCTCTACCCAAGGGGAAAGAGGAAACACCAGAGGAGAAACTGAAGAGGAGGGGTATCTGCGGGGCAACTGCTGAGACCATTGCTGCCCGTAACTTCATCCGTATGGTTGCTGGTGGTGCGTCTGCCCACTCCGACCACGGTCGTGGGGTTGCCGAGCTCTTCCTGGCAGCGGCTAAGGGAGAGGCTTCAGGCTACGAGATCAAGGA
>CAZYLE010000328.1:0-1735 GCA_964648675.1 uncultured Dehalococcoidales bacterium | reverse complement strand
TCGAAGGACTTAGCATCGAAGGAGGTGTCGCCGTTGATGAAGGTGTCATCGAACTTCTGCTGCACCGCCTTTGCCTTGAGCTGGATCACCGCGGCCTCCAGGTCCTGGATGTTGCTGCGGGTGGCGGCCAGGAAGTTGTCCACGTCAGCGTCCCCGCCGAGGATCTTCAGCGTGGCGGTTACCTGGGTGAAGGTGGGGGTGGACTCCTGCCAGGGGTCGCCCACATCGTAGAAGCTGACTGTGGCTGCTTCGTTCTCCTGGTTATAGGTCAAGCCATTGCCCACGATCTCGATAAACGGCAGAGCCTGGAGCACCGGGCTGTCGTAGATTATGGTCTCAATGACTCCCTGCAGGAGAATGTCGTTGGATAGTTTAGCTGCCTCTGCTAGTGTAAGTGCCATCTTCTTTTCTCCTTTTGATTCTATTGATTTGTTGTTGCTACATCTCTATGTCATTGCGAGGCAGGAAGTGAGGGGTTGTGATGAGCTTGATTCGCTGCTCCTTCCCCTTCGCTTCGTTCAGGGTCAGGACCCCAGCTCACAATGACAGACATCACACATGTCAGTGTTTTAGGTTTGCCGCCTTCCCAGGGCGTGGGCGATCTTCTCCCCGGGTGAGAGCGCTGACAGGTCGGGCAGCGAGCGCGGCGGCGCCCCTGCGGGCACGCTCCTTGCTGCCACATCACTCTCAAACTGTTGCTTGACCTTCGCTACTATGCCCTGTGCCAGTTCCAGGGAGGCGTCGATTTCCTCCACTGTCTCCCCTTTGAGCAGTTCCTCGGGCACCCCAGGCGCCGAGGCCGTCACTGCGGCGCGGTATCTGGCTACTGCGCCTGCCAGTGAGTCCTTGAGGGCAGCCAGTTCACCATCCCTGGTGGCGATGCCGGCCTCGAGCTGTTCTATTCTCGCTTGCAGCTCTCCGTTCACTGCTTTCCAGTCCGTGTCCTCGTTGCCCTGGACCTCTGCCTCCGTCTCCGCATCCTTGGTTTCCTCGGTCATGTTTCACCTCCTTTCGCTCTGGCCTTTTGTGCCCAGCGGCGCGATAGTAGAACATTAGTTCTCCTGCTGTCAATAGGAAAATGTCGCAAGCGGAAACACTGCCTGCGACTAGGCATATTGGCCTCCTTTCCTTCGGTTAGGAGCAGGCACAAATGCTCCGATGGGGGATCGCAGATGAGGTGTTTTTGGAAGCCATAGAAAGGCGTTATGGCGGAAGTCAGCGCTGCTAGTTGTGTGCTAAGCTGATGGTGGATGGGGGGAAACCTCCTCCAAGATCAAAAAAGGAGGTGCGAGATGGAGTGGCCGGTAATTCTGGTGCTGGTTTTGGGAATACCCGTAATCCTCTTCCCGGCGGCATATGTTTGGTATCTCAACGTCGGCGGTATCTATGCAGCCATTCGAGAGAAGAGGAGGGCTGCCCGGAAGGCGGCAGAAGAGCACGCTGTTGCGAGGTAGGCGGCTAAGAAGCGTGCACCAGTTGATGAAAGGAGGCGCTGGAAATAGGAATCGCAGGTGATATACACGGACAGGAAAGCCTTGATCGGCTGTCTCGGAGATTGAAGCGGGTCAAGGCTTTCACTTTTTGTAGCGTTGCGGGACAGCGAGTGTGCTGCTGATGCCGACACGGCGGTCTTCTGCCCAATGCATTCCGGTTGAAGATGGCATTTGGCAACGCAGTTCAACCCCTAACGCCCACTTCGGGAGTGTTCTTGCTGTCATTGCGAGGAGCCCTGAGC
>CAZYLE010000327.1:647-1750 GCA_964648675.1 uncultured Dehalococcoidales bacterium | reverse complement strand
TTGTGAAGCACTCCCTTGTTTGCGGATTTGGTCGATTTCTGTCAGCAGATTTACAACTTGTGGTAACCGACAGAACCCCTCAAAACCGAAGCGGGCTTTCCGACGCCAGTTAGGATGCCCTTCCCTGGTGCCGGGTACATTCTGGGGCTCTGTCTCCAACCATAGATCCTCCAGGTTTACCAGGACGACCCGAGCCCGGCTCGCGGCCAGAAAACACAGGGTCGCCCGGAGCAGAGCTTGAAAGTCCGCGAGGGGCAACCGTGTGTACCAACCCTTGCTCTGGAGAAAGCCAATCAAGGCCTTCTCCAGAGCCTTGCGGATCTGCCGCTCTTTCTTGGCATCAGTCTTGTCCAGGAGCCCCAGATCAAGTCGATCTTGGATGTCGAGGCCTTGCCAGAAGGCGGAGAAGGGGGGCATATCGTGGGTGTTGAGGGTCGCCACAGCGTGGTCTGGAATCCTTGGCAGGTGTTTTCGCTGATTTGAGCTGAGCTCGTACTGCACCACATACATGCGGTGGAGATCATGTCGAGCCATCGCCGGTCTGACCTCCGGCGGCACTGTGCCGAGATCCTCGCCCACTATGACCGCCCCGTTCCGGTGGGATTCGAGCGCCAGGATAGCGTAGAATTCCTCCGCCCGATATCGGACGTACAGCCCCTGGCTGGCGTCCATCCCCTTCGGAATCCAGAAGAGCCGGTGAAGGCTCATCACATGGTCAGTCCGGAGGATCCCGGCATGCCTGAGGTGATGGCGCAAGCATTCAATATAGTAGCCGTAGCCTCGCTGCCGAATTCTCTCGGGATGCAGGGGCGGAAACAGCCAATCCTGGCCACAGGTGAAGACGGCATCGGGAGGCGCGCCTCCTGAGGCATCCTGGACGAACAGATCCTGGTTCCGCCATACATCGTACCCGTCGGGGTGAACCCCCAGGGGCAGGTCGAGGTACAACCGCAGACCCTTCTCACGAGCGCTTCTAGAGGCGTCCTGAAACTGCCGGTGAGCCAGCCATTGCACATACAGGTGATAGCGCTTTGTCTCGTCGTCGTAATCACCGTCCGTCAAGACACCTTGACGAAGCGGCTCCGGCCACGATGTCAACGAAG
>CAZYLE010000327.1:0-637 GCA_964648675.1 uncultured Dehalococcoidales bacterium | reverse complement strand
CTACCGATGAACTGCGTAAGGCCTCAAGCTCCTCCTGGAATCTCGATGATGCCAGGAGAGCTTGCGCCGAGGGGCAGTTTTGAAGCTCGGGGACAGTGGTCACATCCAGATAGAACTCGTTCCACACCAGGCGGCTTGCTGGAGCATAGGGGCATGGTTCGAATGGCTCGTCCAGAAAAGTGGCAAGGAGGGGCAGAGTAGCCACCACGCCACCCCCCATTGCAGAGACCCATTCCATCAGGGGCTCCAGGTCAGAGAGGTCGCCGGCCCCCCAACTCCTGCTGGTGTGAAGCGCGTATAAAGGGAGAAAGACCCCCCAGGTTCGTGTATCTGGTCCATCTGGCGGGCTGTATGCCTTAGCCGGCGCCGCAATGATGAGAGCTTCCACAAGCCTTTCCGCTACCTCCAGGGTGAAGCGGTGATAGCCAAAGGGTAGACTCTCCGGTATAGAGAGTTGTTTTGCTGCATACCTTGTTCCCTCTACGTCTGCAGCCTCCAGAACCGGCAGGTCAACTCCGCGCCATTCCCAACTCCGGTGCTCGCCAGTATCCAGCGCGAGGTGACCTACTAAGGGGGCATCGCCTGCGCTGCAGGGGAGACGCAGTTGAAGCGATAACGGGCGGTGCTGCCAGGCCAC
>CAZYLE010000326.1:0-1756 GCA_964648675.1 uncultured Dehalococcoidales bacterium | reverse complement strand
CTCAGATTCCGCAACCAGTTACAGAAGAGGTCATTAACTGGGTATATGAGCAATCGGATGACTTTATGTTTAAGGTTGAACCTAAACCTGATTTCAAGTTCTCACCGGCTAAAGGTTCATTCAATAAAGCAAAATGCAGTGTCTGCGGTGAATATGTGTTTGAGAGATATCTACGCCAAAAGGACGGACAATTCCTGTGTATTCCCTGTTCCGGTTACGCAGGGTAACCTAGCAAGATTGGGGACAGTGCTGTGCCCTGTCCCCAAGGAGGAATAAGATGTCAATGACCGCTATGGTTATTGCCTGTCTGGTAGTGATGGCTGCAGCCGTGGTCTTCTCGATGGTGGGCCAGGGAGGTGGGTCGACCTATGTGCCCATACTGCTGATTGCGGGCATGGCCATCCACGAGGCCGCCACCACCAGCCTGTTCATGATCATGCTGGCCAGCATATCTGCGACCCTGGTCTTCGCTCGCAAGAGAACGGTGGACTGGAAGCTTCTTTTCTCCATTGTCCCGCTGGCAATTTTGGGCTCGTTCGCCGGTGGCTATGTCGCCCAGTGGGTGAGCCCGCTGGTCTTGAAGGTCATCTTCGCCGTGGTATTAATCACTGCCGCCTTCTTCATGCTTCGTCCCGCCGCCGAGGGGCGAAGCCCAAGCTTCATGCCCCAGTGGCTCTGCTGGGACAGGAGCTGTGGCGAGCACCGATATCGGGTCACCATGGGACTGCTAGTTCCGGCCACGGCCCTGGCCGGCTTTGTGGCCGGGATGATAGGAGTAGGTGGAGGGCTGTTTGTTCTGCCTATGCTGGTACTGCTATTTGGGTGTCCGACACGTATCGCCATTGGTGTCTCCTCAACTTATGTGGGATTAGCGGCCCTGCCCGGTTTCCTGGGGCACCTTCTCGGTGGTGACCCCTTCAGCGTTTGGATAGCGCTCCCGCTGGCAGCAGCCGCTTTCGTTGGCGCCAGGCTAGGGCCGATCATATCGCTCAGGACAAGCGTGCCCAAGCTTAGGGTGATATTGGCTATCGTTCTCGTCGCCCTTGGGGCCTGGATGATGGTCAAGGTGTTTATTTAGGAGAAGCGGTGTACGGGTCAAATAAGTAGGGTCAAACGCGATGAAAGCGATCTTAGACTACGCCAAATTCGTCAGGGAGAAGTATAGCTACATAATCCTGACCACTCCAGGCCTGGTAGTGGACGAGGAGCTGGTCTGCTCCGGCAACATGCCCGACAAGGCGGAGGTAACCCGGCTCATCACCACCGCCCTTGCCAGGGAAGAGTCCGGCAAGTAGCCAACCACAGAACGGGCCTGAGACATCGAGAGGGAGGTGAAACATATGCTGCTACGTGAATACACATTCACAGTGGCACTTCCTGAGTGCGTTCCTTCGGCTCAAACCGTGAACGCCATCGCCGAGTTGTCGGACGACATCCGCGAGGTGCTTCCCTACATCAACGCCACGGTGAAGGCGGCCATCTACAATCACGAGGGGGGTACACTGCGCTTCGTCCACCAAGGGCATGCAATCAACCTCTTTCCCCAGCGCATCACCGTATCTGGACTGCGCGACAGAGATGAAGCGAAGCAGCTCCTCGAGTGGGTCAAGGATTTCATCAACACCACGTGGCAGAACCGCCACCAGATTAAACCCAGCTACAGGAGAGGGGACGAAGTGAAGGCAATTGACGTCTACAGGCTGCTCCCCGGCACCAACTGTGGAGAGTGCGGTGAGCGCACCTGCATGGCGTTTGC
>CAZYLE010000325.1:0-1760 GCA_964648675.1 uncultured Dehalococcoidales bacterium | reverse complement strand
AGTAGATTCAGAATAAGCGCGGAATTGGCAAACTCGAAGGTTTCGCTGCGCTCCAGCTCGGTGCGTCGCTTGTAGTTTATAAAATCTGCCTGGGCCCGTTGCCAGTTGGCCAGATAGCTCTCAGCCTTGCCCTTTTCCTCAGCGAGCTCTTTTTTCAGCGATTCCACAGCCTCAGTCACCACATCCTGTTCTCCCTCAACCTCAGGAGACACTTCCTCAGGGCCAAGGTCGTTTCCATTCACGGTAACACCCCTTTTACTATCCCCTTCTCGGGCCACTAAATAGCTCAGCCACCAGTTCGCTCATCAGCAGACCCATGTAGCGTACCGAGGAGATCGCCCTTCCATACTGCATTCGGGTGGGCCCGACCACACCAAGGCTGCCCAAAGCTTCGCCAGGGATGCCGTATTGGGTGAGCACCATGCTACAGGTCTTCATGGCATCCTGCTCATTCTCGGTTCCGATGACCACATGGACGCCCCTTTCAGCGTGGGTTCGAGGCAAGATAGACCTCATTAACGCCCTATCCTCCAACACCTCTATGATGTCCAACACCTTCTCGCTGCTGGTAAACTCCGGTTGGGCCAGTATATGGCGCACCCCAGCTATATACGGTTCATCATACCCTTGCTCATCCTCCTCCGCCATTATCTCCACCAGAACTTCTCTCACCTGCTGTTCAATGGAAGAAAGCTCCAGTCTTTGGGCTTGGATCTGGTATCTAGTCAAGCCATCGAACTGGGTATTGAATTTGTTGGAAATAACGTTGAGTTCCTCCTGCGATACTGCTTCATCGAGGGGAATTAGCTGTTGCCTAAGCTTAGCCTTGCCAAGAAGGAGGATGAGCAGGGCAAGGAACTCCTGAAGGGCCACCAGCTCTAGATGCTTGAACCGCGCCTTCTGGGCCTTAGGCAAAGTAACTATCGCTACATTGCGAACCATGAGGGAAAGCAACGAAGCAGCGAGACGGTTCCATTCTTCCAATTCCCTCTCCACCTGGTGGAACAGATGGGAGAGCATGCGCTTCTCTGCTGATGGGATTTCCTTCTCTTCAACCAGACGCTCCACATAGTATCGATAGCCCTTATCTGACGGAACGCCGCCCCCCGAGGTATGGCGGCGGAAAATATAGCCCTCCTCTTCAAGGCGTGCCATCTCGTTTCGGATGGTGGCCGAACTTAAGCCGAGCCCATACCTCTTGACAATGGCCTCAGACCCCACCGGGCTCGCCATTGAGACATACTCACCGACGACGATCTTGAGGATATTCTCCTTCCTCTCTGAAAGCACAGCCCGCCTCCTGATTAGCACTCTCAGCTTGAGAGTGCTAATCGTATTAGATTACCATCCTCTTGTTTCCCTTGTCAAGAGGTTGACCCGTTGGCTCTACTCTGTTATACTCTTTCAAGCTCTACTATCAAACCTAGAAAGGCGTCAAGCACTGCACGCTAGGATCGCAGGCTGGGGCAAGTATCTCCCTCAGCGGGTGCTCACCAATGAGGATTTAGAGAGGATGGTCAGCACTTCCGATGAGTGGATCATGACACGTACTGGGATCAGGGAGCGACGCATTCTGAGTGACGATGAGGGTGTATCGAGTATGGCGGTGGAGGCGGGTAATGCGGCGCTTGATGTTGCCCGGCTTTCACCAAGCCTGCTCGATATGGTAATAGTGGCCACCAATAGCTCGGACAGGATAGTGGCGTCCGCTGCCTGCTATGTGCAGAATGCCCTTGGCGCCAAGCATGCCGCAGCCTTCG
>CAZYLE010000324.1:1183-1799 GCA_964648675.1 uncultured Dehalococcoidales bacterium | reverse complement strand
AGTTATTATGATGCCGTCCCTTGCCGACTCAAGGGCATTTCTAAATTTATATTCGGATTGCCGCAGCGCCTCTTCAGCCTGCTTGCGCTCGGTGATGTCCATGAAGCTTCCCACCGCCGCTGGTCTCCCTTTGTATTGGATAGACGCGACCCTTTCCAAAATCCACAATGGCCTGCCGTCCTTGTGTATAAACCTGAACTCATAAGATAGCCTACTCTGACCTTTCAGAAGCTCTACTGCCTTGTTTCTGACTAACTCTCTGTCGTCAGGGTGTACGTGCTCAAGAGAATATATACCTAATAGCTCATCTATTCTGTAGCCGGTTATACGCTCAAACTGGGGGTTTATATACTGGAATTTGCCATCCTGGACAATGTAGGTACCGACTGTTGCTGCCTGAAGAAGACCTCGAGACAGTTCCTCGGACTCCTGTAGTGCTGTCTCCACCCGTTGCCGCTCGGCTTCTGACGCCTTTAATTCAGCAACCAATCGGCGAAGATGCGCCAATTCGCCTATCTGTTGTTCTCTGGTCTTATCCTGGTCATTCATCCTATTTAAACCACATGAGCTCCTATACAACTAGAAAAGCCCACGATTAATCAACTCTCTCTTCGGA
>CAZYLE010000324.1:0-1173 GCA_964648675.1 uncultured Dehalococcoidales bacterium | reverse complement strand
CCTTAGATCCGTGGCTTTGCGCCCTACGACCTCCCGTGGTTTGCCTTTCTCGGGACAGGGCCGTTATCTGTATCTAAATACTGTGCGCTATTGTGTGTAGGTTTGGTTATAAATGCCATATAGTGAATCGTCGGCATTTCGGTACTAAAGATGCGAACTGCCTTTGGTAGCAGCCGGCGCGATAGCCTCATTCAGAGCCTTATGTAACGCATCAACAAGCTCAGGGTCGAATTGGGTCCCACAACATCGCCTGAGCTCCCCGCAAGCCTCGTCCTGAGATACCATATCCCTATAGGGACGCGATGTGGTCATGGTGTCATAGGCATCAGCCACACTTATGATTCTAGCGCCCAGGGGTATATCTTCGCCCTTTAGTCCATCTGGATAGCCGGTGCCGTCATACCACTCGTGGTGGTGCCTCACTAGAGGCACTAACCTCTCCAGTTCCCTCACGTAGCTAACAATCTTTGCCCCTTCAACAGGGTGCTTCTTTAGTATCTTCCATTCATTTTCCTCTGGCTTCTCAGGCTTGGTGAGGATTGAGTCAGGGACGCCCACCTTGCCGATATCGTGCAGGAGAGCAGCAGCGCGTAATTCAGCAAGCTCCTTTGGTTGTAGCCCGACTTCCTTGCCTATCATTTCCGATATTGTAGCTACCCTCTTCGAATGACCGTAGGTATGCGGGTCTCGAGCATCCACCGTTGCTGCCAGGGCATATACCTGGTCCATGGTCGTACTATCCATTATATATGCTGGCAGTTCTCCCAGTTCGGCTATCAGTGTGGATTTATTTCCCCCTCCTCTCTTGGAACGGTATAGGGCAGTATCAGCCAGGAAAACAAGCCCATCCGCTGTTTCTGCATTCTCCGGGAATTGAGCGATGCCAGCACTGAACCCGAGACAGGGTTCCATACCCTCATTCTCGCTCTTAAGCTCTATTAACCTTTTTGACCTGATACGGTCGATAATGTTCTTCGCTTTTGGCGCATCCGTTGCCGGTAGGATGATGGCGAACTCATCGCCCCCGTAGCGAAAAGCCATATCCGGCTTCCTCAATGCTGTCCGGAGCATTTCGGCAAGAGACCGGAGCACGGCATCGCCATTGGTGTGCCCAAACCTGTCGTTGTATTCTTTGAAGCTATCAAGGTCGAGCATTGCCAGGGTGAAGCAGCC
>CAZYLE010000323.1:0-1810 GCA_964648675.1 uncultured Dehalococcoidales bacterium | reverse complement strand
CCTTCGATGAGGTGCTGAAGTTCACCCAGGACAGGCTCGCCGCCGGCAAGCCGATTCGGCAGCACACTATCGCCGCTAACATGCTGGCTGACATGGCCATCGGCATTCAGGTCGGCAGGGACTGCTACGTCAATGCTGCCTACATGTATGACCACCCCGAGGTCTACGGTCCCAAGTGTTCCGTTCATAACCTCTCCCGGACGTCAATCGCCAAGGTCTTCTGCTGCGATATGGCGGTCAACGTGACCAACAAAGCCATGGAGCTTATGGGCTCTTACGGCTATGTGACCGATTACCACGTTGAGAAGTACCTGCGAGACGTAAAGATCATCCAGCTATGGGAAGGTGGAGCCCAGTTGGGAAGGATGGACGTAGCCCGCGGCTACTACAACTACGACCAGTTCCACAAGAACATATTCTACGATAGGGTACACGAGATTAGACAGAAAGCCGCGCAGAAAGCTTAATAAGAAAATTATTGCAGATATAATATAGCCTAACGAACTAAACCTGGGGCTAACTAACATATCGTTAGCCCCAGACCAATATGGTAGCAAGTATTGCTTTGCGATATGGCTAGGCATAGATAGGCTAGTTCATTAAAAGACCAGGGGGTATCGTAGAGTTGGGAACACCTGCGATACCCCCTAGGCTTTAGAACCAAATTCTTATACGTCCACTGATTTCTTAATATGTATCGATGTCTTTTGCAGTGCTTATTGCCTTGCCATAAAGTGTAGGCAAAACAAAAGCATTAGGCAAGCCTGCTTTTCACCCCTTCTACAATCCTGGGCAGCACCTGCCCTACCATTTCATAAATACAAACCTGGGCATATTCATCCATCGGAGTAGGGTCCAGATTTACGATAACCAGCTTGGCGCCCGACTGTACCGCATAGACGGGCATGTAGGCCGCGGGGTAAACCACCAGCGAGGAGCCCAAAATGAGCATCAGGTCACACCCCTGGGAACGGCGCTGCGCCTCCGCCGTCTCTCTCATCGGCATTGGCTCACCAAAGAAGACAGCCGCCGGCTTCAGCATACCTCCACAGTCATCACATAAAGGTTCCTCGATTCCCTCTTCCAACCCTCTGGCGACCTCCTCCGAGGTATAGCGCTTGCCACAACTCAGGCACTTCACATACTTCATGGTACCGTGAAGCTCAATGACTTTCTCCTCAGCAACCCCTGCTTTCTGATTAAGGCCATCAACATTCTGGGTGATAATGCAGTCCAGCTTGCCCAGTCTGTCCAGCTCGGCGAGGGCATAGTGGCCCGGATTCGGCTCCACCTGGCCCAGCTTGCCGAACATGCTCATCCCCCGCCAGATTCTTTTCCTCGCCTCTGGGTCGTTTAGAAACTTCTGGTAGGTGAAATCATTGGGGTCATACTTGGTCCACATGCCATCCCGACCTCTGAAATCTGGTATTCCCGACTCTGTGCTGTGGCCTGCCCCGGTAAATGCCACCACCCTACTGGCACTCGCCAGCATGTCTGCAGCTTCATCGATAAGCTCTTCTAATTCCTTCTCCACGGCTCAGCACCTTCTTACATATTCTTAAACTGGGGGGCCCTTTTCTCCATCAACGCCTGGAACCCCTCTGCAGCGTCTTCTGTCCTTGCCACCAGCCGCGCAAGCTTCCTCTCCAATGCCAGCCCCTCATCAAGGGTGAGCTCAATCCCCCGATTTATCGCCTCCTTGACATACCGCACCGCGATGGGGCCACGGGACGCTATCTTTCTCGCTATCTCATCCGCTTTGGGATAAAGCTCCTCTCTGCTCACCACCATATTCACCAGACCGATGCGG
>CAZYLE010000322.1:0-1824 GCA_964648675.1 uncultured Dehalococcoidales bacterium | reverse complement strand
GGGCTCACCACGAACGGTATTTAGCACAGGCTGTTTTCATGATTCTTTGGCAGACAACCGCACATAATCGTTTGCTATACTTTATCATACTCATGCGGGCTTGATATAGTCTAATCCCTGGTTCAACGCCAGGGGCTTGAATCCGAAGCAGCGCTCCACTGAGTCTAGGTCAGTGATATTATCGAGTTCAAGTTGGGCCAGCTCAACTGAGGTCACCGGCGGATTGACCATAGTTCTTTCCATCGGTATCACTGCCAACCGCATTAAGGGTATAGGGATATGCAATTTGACTCGTCTCATATCCATAGCATGGATAACTGTATCCAGCATCTCTTCATAGCTCAGGTGCTCCGGGCCGCCTATTTCATAGGTCTGGCTACCCTTTTCACCCTCTAGTGTCTGAATTACGCAGGATACCACATCCTCCACCCAGATGGGTTGGAAGCGAGTCTTTCCCGAACCAGGTACGGGAGCGATGAATGGGAACATGGTAAGCGACCGTATCATACTGTCGATAAAGCTATAGCCAAAACCCGGGCCAAATATGGCGGATGGCCTGAAGATGATGAAGTCCAGGTTGCTGCTTCGCACTGCCTCCTCACCCTGCCATTTGGAGTAGGTGTAGCGGTACCTCGGGTTGGGACTGGCCCCAAGGGCACTCATGTGGATGAACCGCTTAACACCACAGGACTTGGCAGCTTCCACCACGTTCCTTGTTCCCTGGGCATTAATTCCGCTAAAGCTGGCGCCTCTGGCCTCCCTGATTATCGCTACCAGGTGGATGACGGTATCTACGCCCTGCATGGCCGCGCTGAGACTCTGAGGGTCGGTCACGTCTCCCAATGCCAGCTCTGCACCGTGCTCCTGCAGTGCTTCGGTCTTTGCCAGACTTCGCACCAGGCACCTTATCTTATTATCGCTCGCTGCCAGCCGGGGTATGAGGTGACTACCTACAAAGCCTGTTCCGCCACTAATAAGGATCACTGCTCTACCTCTAGTTCAGCTAGCGACCATCGGTCTTCACTTTCGCGGTAGAACAGCTCAAATCTCTCTCGTTCCTCTGTCTTCACTACGAAGTGTCTTTCTCCCGGCTCCAGCCATTCTCTCTCGACCTGCTTCACATCATATCTCTTACCCTGCCACACGAACCAAGCAGGCCGATCGGCATAACTACGCCCGGAGTAACAGGTAACGAGAATAGATTCACCATCCACCATATTTGTGTTCTTCGCTTTCGCTGGTCTGTCGCCCGCTCGGGGTTAAGTCAAGTTGAAGAAGTATATGCCTTCCCTTGCTGTGTTACTCTTGTGAGCACAACGTGCCACAGGTACAGCCTCAGCACCTCTTGGGGACACAGACCTTACCCTCGGGGTCGCTGTTCACCTGCCAATCGCATTTGCTATCATTAGCCGGGACGGCCTCCATAAAATCAGGAACAAGCTCTGTCCACTCAATATCTCCAGGCTGGCCATTAGCGGTGGGCCACTCTCCGTACTCGGCGTAGTAATCATCCAGGGCTGCCTGAATAGAGTCCCTCGCTATTTCGCACGCTGATGGTGCAAAACTTGCAGTCGGCGTCGGAGTGGGCGTAGTTGTCGGACCGGGTGCGAATCCGCCTTTTACACCAACCGTGATAACCACAGCCACAACAATCAGGACAATAACCAGTACGACGGGAACGATTCTCCTCGCCCGCCATTTCTTAATCGGTGGTTGCCGCTGATCCTCTTCCATATCCCGTTACTGGGCTTAGCCGATGTGAAGGGGCCTCTATCTGCCCTGGCTTCTTAATCTTGTGAGCACAACGTGCCACAGGTACAGCCT
>CAZYLE010000321.1:858-1833 GCA_964648675.1 uncultured Dehalococcoidales bacterium | reverse complement strand
GCCGAGAAGGTCCCTGATAGACAGGTTGCTCAGGTCAGAGAGATAAAAAAGGAAAGAGCAAGAAGCAGCGCGTTTTCGTGTTGCAGCCGAAGCCTTCCACGAACATCTGAACGACCTCATCAGATTGGCAGAATCCTTAGTTAGTGCTCTTCATGTGCCAGAAATGCTGCGGGGGCTGGATAATGCCGACGAGGTTCTTGACCGTTTATGGATGAGAAATATACAAGGGGAACTTGAGCCGTCCCCAACTTCAAGTGACGAGAGAGAGCGTGTAGTCCGGAGAAACAAGATGCTTTTCAAATCCCTCCAGGAACACACGCGGGAAAAAGTGCGGTGGGAAGCTTTGGAAGACTGGAAACAGGTCGGAACAATGCGGTACAGTATTCCAAGGAACTGCGATTGGAGGCTACAGAAGTTATCAGGAATAACCTGAATAACTGCCCAGGCTTGGAGAAAAGGATCAAAACTGCAATTGGGGCCAATGATGTCACCGAAAAAATCTCGGACGGAGTAAGAGAGACTATATGGCGAGGCATCTTAACTGGGAAGCCAGATCAGATGCATGTTCTCAAAGGAAGCAGTGTAATAACTGAGGGGCGTGTGTGGCTAGAATTCTATGAGGGCGATTCGGACACGAAACTTGACTTGAATAATGATGAGGAGCTTGCGAAGGAGGCCTTAAGTATGTGTCGTCGGGTGGTTACGAACCTGCGGGAGGGGACCAAATCTGATTTGGTGCAGAGGCTGACTGATGAGGTTCGCCGGATGCAGGATAGAAGAGAGGAGCTTGAAGAAAGTTTGGACAGGCTAATACTACGCCCCATGATACTTCGCACTCGGTGTGACCTGTGTCCTGCGTAATGGCATAGAAAATCATATTCCAAAAAGTTAAAGAAAGGAGACTAGGATGAAAGGGCATATTCGGCAACGGTCAAAAGGCTCATGGACCATCTGGGTAGACTTGGGGCCTGACCT
>CAZYLE010000321.1:0-848 GCA_964648675.1 uncultured Dehalococcoidales bacterium | reverse complement strand
GAGACAGGAAAACGCTAGCTGCAGACCTTCACCATTCGCGGTAGCAAGAGAGACGCGGAGCGGGAATTGCGAACGGTCTTGACTCGTATTGAAAGTGGTACGCATGTTAAGCCAACAAAACTGATGGTAGGGGAATACCTAGAACGCTGGCTACGAGACTATGTATCTAGCAATACGGCACCAAGCACGGCTCATGGTTACTCGGATATCGTTACGTCACACCTCATCCCAGAATTAGGTCGATTCCCATTGACTGCTTTACAGCCATCGCATATTCAGGCTTATTATTCTCGCATGTTAAGGGGCGGCAGGCGGGACGGCAAAGGTGGCTTGTCAGCACAAACAGTAAGCATCACTACCGGGTGTTGTATGAGGCTCTAAAACATGCCTTAAAGCACGGTGTGCTTATCCGAAATGTTACGGAAGCAGTTGACCCGCCACGGCCAGACGGCAAGGAAATGGTCACACTGGACCTGGATGGTGTGCATTTTTCCTATCTTACCTCATACCTCAGAAGGGCTACATATTTAGAGAGCCTAAAACAAAGCGTAGTCGGCGCCTTGTGGACTTGTCACCATCGCTAGCCCTCTTATTGCGAGAGCATCGGACCAATCAGGAATTGGGGGGGAAACTACTCGGATGTTTACCTATGCCCGACGACTTAGTATTCTGCAACCCAGATGGCACTCCATTACCGCCCAACAGTGTTACCAAGGCTTTCCACAAGCTAGCTAAATCTGTGGGGATATCCGGTATACGTCTACACGATCTGCGTCACACTCATGCCACGCTTATGCTGAGGCAAGGTGTTCATCCCAAGGTCGTAAGTGAGCGGCTAGGGCATAGTT
>CAZYLE010000320.1:213-1841 GCA_964648675.1 uncultured Dehalococcoidales bacterium | reverse complement strand
GCTCACTTTCTGTTCGGCCCCACCTGCACCGCTTTCCTTGAGGCTCAAGCCCCTATTTGTGCTGAGGCGCATGTGGTACAAATGACCGCCGAGGGTGGCGCCACCGCTCTCATATCCAAAATGGGCCAGTACGACTACACGTTTGTGAACCTGAGCTTCTCCGACTGGTTCCAGCTACCGGTTTTCGCCAAGTTGATAGCGGAAGCCCATGAAGCCGCATTCCCCGGGGACACTCCCCACGCATATATAGGCTATCAGAACGACGACCACGGCTTAGAGTATAAGGGCGTGGCCCAAACATACTTCGCCCAGGAGGGAATTGTTATCGACGGAACGTTCGCTATGAATAGCGGCGACGCCACAGCCAACGGGCAGCTGATAGCTGCGGCTAAAGCCGCTGACTCCGATATCCTCTGCGCTTTTGCCTATCCTGAGCACGTCTTCGGCACCTCCCAGGTGGCAGCCGCGATGGGCTATAACCCTAAGGCTGTTATATTGGGCCCGGGCGCCTGCTTCGGGGTTTATGGTATGATTATAGCTGCCGACGTGGCAGAAGGAGTTATGACTTTTGCGGTTGCCAACGACAAAACGAACCCGGCTATGGAAGAGCTATTCAACGACATACTCATACCCAATAATCCTGCTGGTCCGGTAGGCGTAGATTTCTGGGGCCATCCTTGCTACTGGGCAGCACTACAGATGTGGGAGGAGGCCACAAAGAATGTTGGAGAAGTTCTGGCCAACGGGTTTGTAATTGACCAGGACGATTACAGAGATTACCTCCGCACCCACAAGTTTACTACGGTTTTTGGACAGACCTGGTATGTCGATGGACATTCTTTGAACTGGCCGGTTCCGGATGCCAGCGGCGGTCTTATGAACTACCAATGCCACACCGGAGAGATTGGCCAGTGGCAAAGTCAATATGTTGAGATTGTGGGATATGAGGGAATCGGCACGGCATCAGACCCATATGGCCTAGCCAACTATGTAGTGACTGCCGATTTCGTATATCCCAAGCCAGCCTGGTAAGGTAATGGGGAATAGGGAGGATAGAACTAGGCAATAGTACTCAGGATCAGGAGTCTAGTATAGTAAGCAGGCTGTCGAGGAAGACCTGGGGGAGGCAATTACCCCAGAGAGGTGTCTTTCTGGGCAGCCTGCTTATGTGTAAGTAGGAAGGATAATACTCAGCATTATGAATGCGACAATCGTGTGGACAGTCATTTCCGGTCTAATGGACGGCGGCATCTACGCTCTGATTGCTATGGGCTTAAGTCTGCAGTATGGTGTTGCCCGGGTGATAAATCTCTCCCATGGCGAGTTTATTATGTTCGCGGCCTTCCTCACCTGGATGCTGTACACAGGTTTTGGGATTAACCCGCTGCTCTCCGTGGCTATCAGCGGCCCTATCTTGTTGGGAGTGGGTTTTCTAATTCATAGGACTCTGTTCACAAGCCTCAGGAACAGGTCACCGTCACCGGCTGCCTTTGAGGGCAATTCTTTGTTAGTCGCTTTTGGCCTCTACTTCGTCATCCAGAACATAGCCTTACTAATATGGGGTGGTAAACCGCGGGCGTATTACTATTTATTCCATGGGGTCGAGTTGTTCGGAGTGACGTTTGTGG
>CAZYLE010000320.1:0-203 GCA_964648675.1 uncultured Dehalococcoidales bacterium | reverse complement strand
CTCATGGGGGTAAACATTAACTTTGTGCTGCCTTTATGCTTTGGGCTCGGTGCCTTGATGGCGGGTGTTGCCGGCTTACTGGCAAGCATGTGCTACCCTATTTCGATAAGCATGGGGATGAATTACACCATAATCGCCCTCATTGTGATCGCCCTGGGTGGACTGGGCAGTATACCGGGCAGTTTTATCGGGGGCTTTATACT
>CAZYLE010000319.1:1381-1844 GCA_964648675.1 uncultured Dehalococcoidales bacterium | reverse complement strand
TTCCAGGATAACATCGGAGAGATCGGTCCCCCTTAACCCCAGCTTGTCCATCTTGGCAGAGGTGGAGAAACCCGGCCTGTCCGTTTCCACGAAAAACAGGCTGATGTCTCCTTCAAGTTTGGCAAAGACGCACATTACGTCGGCCCAGGGCGCGTTGGTGATGAATCTCTTCGTTCCATTAAGAACAAAACAGTCCCTTTGTTCAACCGCTGTGGTCTTGATCATCTTAGGGTTTGAACCGGTGTCGGGCTCGGTGAAGCCGAAGCAGCCCACCTTCTTGGCTTCGCAAATCTGAGGCATCCACTCCAGCTTCTGCTCCTCAGTAGCGAGCTTGTTGAATCTGTCGTTAACGACTTCCTGCAACTGGATGTGTATCGCGAGGGGTGCCAGAATCTTGGCGATTTCTTCCAGCGCCAGGACCAGACTAACGTGGTCCGAACCAGCCCCACCGTATTTTGGATCA
>CAZYLE010000319.1:0-1371 GCA_964648675.1 uncultured Dehalococcoidales bacterium | reverse complement strand
ACACCCAGCAGGGTGGTCAAGGCTGCCACTTCACCCGTGCCGTCGTTGCGAATCTCATGGGGGAAGCGGTTCTCTTTATCCATTATGTCGATTAGAGGTGTGAGCTCTGCCTCAGCGAACTTCCTCACCTCCTTTTGGAACATTTCCTGCTGCTCGGTCAGATTGAAATCCACTATTGCTTTCCTTTCTTTTCGTTTGTTCCAGACTTATCCGGATATTTTCGGGATTCTAACATCTCGATAAAAGACTCGATTCGAGCCTTAACCTGGGCATCGTCATACCCCCTCGGATCCACCATGTTGGCTTCGAACGTCAAGCTCGGAATGCCCAGCTCATCCCTGAGGATATTGCCTACGTCAGGCTGCTCGGCGGTATAATTTCTGCAGCAACGATTGGAGTGAAAGACTATGCCGTCCACCTGGTACTTCCGTGCACGTTCCTTGTAAATCTCAGCCTTTCCCCATTGCGCAGAACGCATAAAGAAGCTGAGATATCTCTCTGCCAAACTGCCGAAGGGATCGGAGGCATCCAGACGACCGCTGAATGCATTGCCATAAAGATCGGTGACAAATGCGGCACCGAACTCCGCGAAGTAGTTCAGCAGGCGCATGTTGTGATAGATAGGAAAGAGATCCCAGATTAGCCGGAACCTCTCGTTAGGAACGAAACCGATTCCGTTATCTACTCGCTCCTTGACCTCATCGCGAAGTTGTTCGTAGAAAGCCACGGCCTCCTTGGTACCCTTGAGAGTGACCAGGGGGAACAAGCAGGTGAAGACATCGATTTGGCTTATGGGAGTTGGCACAGCTTCTCGAAACTCATCGATGTCGTCCCAAAGCTCGCTGGCCCGGTCCGATAGAGCCACTACTTCACGCAACCGGTCGATGTCGGACTTCCTCTTCGTGTGCTCCTCCATGAAACAGGCCAGCTCCCTTAGTTGCGCCGCAAAGTACGCCTTGTGGTGCTCCGGCAATGTTTCGCTGTCCACGGCATAGGCTGCATCCACTATAAACAGAGGACAGCCAAAATGCCGCTGCATAGCCTCCCACCATTTGGGATGAGTGGCGCAGGCACCTTCAGTGGCGAGCAGGATATCCGGGGCGGGAGGCCCTTCGTCTCCAAAGGCGCCGCGCTTCTCGAAAATGAAGCCAAACGTGCACAGGGCGTAGGAACACAGGTCCTGCGAGTAGCCCCTGGCTTCGCCAGCTTGGCACAGCTCCGCCGCTACTTTCCGAGATGAACAGAGCGCTGCATAGTTTTCGGGAAGGAACGGTATCCCTTCAAAGGCATACACCAGTTCGATGGGCGCCATCGAAGTAATCCAGACAACAGGCCTGCCCTCTTCCTTGGCATTGGCCAGATCTCGGTAGT
>CAZYLE010000318.1:0-1862 GCA_964648675.1 uncultured Dehalococcoidales bacterium | reverse complement strand
ACCACAAGAGCATTGACACGGGAACGCTAGCCTCAATTCTCGATGGAGCGGGACTGACGATCAAAGATTTCACCAGGTTTCTCTAGTAACCAGTTCTCGCAGCCGTTGAGCAGTGTTAAACACTTGCAAGTTGGCCATAGTTGCAGTGCGAATGTGGCGCATTCGTCTAGGGGTTTAGGACACCTCCCTCTCAAGGAGGAGATCACGGGTTCGAATCCCGTATGCGCCACCATTATTCTATCTATCACGCTTTTTGAAGCTAATTTAGCCATCCGATATTAGACACAAGTCGAAAAAGCTAATAAATAGCTAACCAACCTCTTCAACAGCCCGATTTTCACGCCTGACTGAAACCACTTCATCAAAGCGATTGGCGGCAGCTTCCTGGAGCCCGGGGTGGAGATTCGAGTCTACACCAATGAGATTCATCCTGAGTGGGGCGGCTTCAGCTTCAATTCGGGAAGTCCTATTTGGAACAATAGCGCCCCAGATACTGCTGCCTTATTCGACTCAGAAAGGGTAGAAATCTCTAGTATGGGCTATTAGATATGGAGACTGTTGACTTCTACAGGGCAAAAAGCCCTCTGAAGGTAGGGACCGTCTGGGCTTGTTGCGATGGGAAGTGACGCACCTATACAGGCCAATTGACAGCCACGGCGACTTATGATATATTTCCGCACTACATCTAGGCTCTCTTGTAGTATTCGGCGAAGAGCTAGCTTATATAGTGGCTAAGTCATAGAGGCCAGACGCCATCATTTCGGCGTGAAAGTGCGCCTGCGAGTCTGGCCTAAGTTTTTTTCAAGCGGGACTAGCAACGGAGGGCGGCAATCTATGAAGCCTGGACATGTGTTGCTGGCGCTTGTCATAGCCGTTAGTTTGTCGCTGGTGACGCCAATGGCATTGCCCGAACCATCGCAGGCAGCTTCGCCGCTCGTTCCGGCACAAGACCTTTCTGCTCTTAACCTCCAACTCCGAGGACATCCCAAAGTCGAATCCCGGGTGGGGCAACTTGTTGCCGCGGGAAAACAGACCGAGGCGGAGGTATTTGCCACAAGACATGGAATCGATTTCGCCGATGGCAAGGTAAGGGTCGTCATTGAGGCGGTGTCGGGTTGTGTCGAAGACACCATTGAGGCTGTCAGACTGAGAGATGGCACCGTCGAAGTAACCTACGATAACCTGGTGCAGGCTGTCGTGCTCGCCTCGACCATCCCGTCGTTGGCCGACGACAGCGGTATCAGACACATGCGGCTTCCACTTGAGCCGATACCCGCTGTAGTGAGTGAGGGGAGCAGCTTAATCGGTGCGGCGGAATGGAACTACGAGGGGTGGACAGGCGCGGGAGTGAAAGTGGGCATCCTTGACGAGGGTTTCTCCGGATACGGTGCCATGCTCGGCACCGAGTTACCGGCTTATGTCCATACAAACTGGTCCGCCAGCATCGGCGGCCCAGGTTCTTCTGTACATGGTACTGCCTGCGCAGAAATCGTCCATGACGTTGCCCCGGACGCAGACCTGTATCTGGCAAATTTCGCGACAGCGGTCGAGATGGCCAATGCTGTCTATTGGCTCATTGACCAGGGGGTGGATGTTATTTCATGTTCCATGGGGTGGTTCCTGGGCGGACCAGGCGACGGTACCGGCCTCGTATGCGGAATAGTTGATGAAGCACGTGCCGCCGGAGTACTCTGGTGCAACGCGGCTGGCAACTCTGCTGACAGCCACTGGATGGGAGGATGGCTGGACAGCGATGACGATGATATCCATGAATTCGTCCCTGGCAGTGACGAGACTAATACGTTCTACGCCCACGCAGGTTTCCCCATCGGAGTCTACCTGAAGTGGGATGACCCATGGGG
>CAZYLE010000317.1:0-1864 GCA_964648675.1 uncultured Dehalococcoidales bacterium | reverse complement strand
GCCTGGGATAGGTTCGTCGATAAACCTTACCAGGTCACGGTAGCTGGGCGGTACCGGCTCACCGCCTTCAATGGTGACCTGGGGGAGGCGCGATGACCTTCCTCCCAAATATTGGCGTCTTTCTTGTTCAGACCACGGGCCAAAATTCTTTGTGCGGGCCGCCATAATAGCGGCTTCTTCAGCAGTGTATCTGGCCACTACTTTCGGCAGTGCCCTACTATAGAAATAATCCTTCTTCATGAACTCTTCGGACTCGGGCTCCCAGATATAGCCAGTCTCCGTCTCTACCCAGGCGTGGTTTATTCTTCTGCCGATAGTCTGGACTATACCATGTACCAGCTCGCCTTCCTCTTCCTTGATTAAGAATCTCCAGGCGTCCTCGTAGCAGGTGCCAGTCTGTGGTAAGGTTTCCAATAGTTTTTCTACTGGCTGATGGCCCCTCGTCACATGCGGGTATAGCTGCTCTCGTTTTTTCGGCTTGTGAGGGAATAACGGCTCTCTAGGCATTTTCCTCACCTCATTTATAAATTTCTCCTGGGATATCTCCTGCCAGTACAGCTTCTATAAGACAATGCAGGTGGTAGTTTATTGTCGCTTCCCAGGTTTTGCCTGCCCAAGTCAGTCTGTAGTAATCATCCTCATCACTAATCGGCTGCTTGCACTTATAGCACCCTGGCCTTTCACCTTTATATTCCTCTTTTGCCAGATTCTTTTCCATAACCATGTTAACCTAATCTGCTTCTTTGGGTAAAGGCTCTCTTACCAGGCTAGCCAGGTGGCGGTACTCTGGAGATACCGGCTCGCCATCTTCAACAGTCATAGGCGACATTTTACCCCACATGCCCGGATGCTTCTCTTTGTAGTGGCTCCTGAGCCAGGATATCCTGTCAAGAAAGCGTCCCTCTTTCAGGAGTTCCTTCGGCGCACACTCACCGCACAGACGGCAGCAAAATTTTTTAATCGGGTCGACTTCAGTGCTGGCCAAGAAATCTATAGTGGCATGGGTCAGTTGCAGCTGTCCCGACTCGGCTTCGGCGGCAGCTTTCTCCCACATCTCATGATATATGCGAGCCCTGGGATCGGTGTCCTTGGTTTCGATGGGCCAATCATCCACGTCTTTCTTCTCTCCCTTCCTGAGGCTGTAAACGAGACCATTGTTCTCCTCGATTTGGAGAAATAGTCCAGGTCGCTCGGTATGGGTGATGATGTAGTTGCCCCTGCTGTCCCTCCCTAGAATGAACTTGCCTACGCCCGTCCTATGGGGGAATTGCGGCTGCCGGCTCTTCGGCTTATGCGGGAATAACGGTTCTTTTGGCATTTCTTTCACCTCCTACCAGACTGCGTCTTTCAGGTATTCGTCAAACTTTTTCTCAGATGCCAAGCTAAATATTCTGGCAGCCGCGTACGTCATTGCCTCGGTGTGCGCTGGCTGCAAATCCTCAGCTTTTATTGGGTCATTCGTGCGCATAAAGGCAATGTGGTGACCGAGTTCGTGGACCATGGCGTCTACGGTCGTCCGCGCTTTCTCTAGTGTTTCCAGGTGCAGTATGATTTTGGCGGTTGCCATGTCATACATTCCAGCTGTCCGGGCCTGGTCCGATGCTGGAGGGATGACGCCGGCGTCCACACTTGTAATATCCGTAAACTGGTCGGCGATGGCTCGAGCCAGCTTCAGGTGGGCAAAGGCACGAGGTGTTAACTGGATATCGGGAACAACCCTTGTCCCCTTTAACGCCTCGCTCATTTTGGCGACAAGCGTTTTGTCATCGATGATTACGGAGGATAGTGCGTCTCTTACTCCCCACTGAACGGTGAGTGAGGTATAGCCAAGATGTTTCACCATTCCGTCCCAGCGGTCAGATGT
>CAZYLE010000316.1:0-1894 GCA_964648675.1 uncultured Dehalococcoidales bacterium | reverse complement strand
ACGTATCACAGCTTATTAAGGAGCGTATAGGTACTGTTTGGCGTTACGGGTTCCAGGAGACGGGCGAATCGCCAGTCTCCGGGGAGATATCCCTGGTCCGCACTGATAAGGGGATCTTCGTTAGCGGTACCATCGATACAACGTTCAAGGCAGTCTGCAGCCGATGCCTGGTACCCCTCGAACAGCCACTGACCCTTCACATCGAAGAAGAGTATTCCTCCAAGGCTGATGAGGGTGCTTTCACCATCAGTGGTGACAAGGAGATCGACTTGAGCGAGGCGGTGCGCCAGTACTTGCTTCTCGCTATTCCGATGAAACCGCTTTGCCGCGAAGATTGTGCTGGGCTATGTCCCTCCTGCGGTCATAACCTTAATCTTGGCCCGTGTGATTGTTTCCCAAGAGACATAGACCCGAGGCTCGCTCAACTTGCAACGCTGATATCTGATAGAGAAGGACAGGAGAAATAATGCCGCTTCCCAAAAGGAAAACTACCAGGTCTCGTCAGGGAAACAGACGCTCTCACAGCGCGTTGACTGTGCCTGCTATGGACTATTGCCCTCAATGTCACAGTCCCAAGCTTGCTCATCATGTTTGCCCCACCTGCGGAACTTACGCCAGTAGGCAAGTGATTAAATTGAAATCAAAGAAAGCGACATAGCCTAAACAAGGAGCGGCCTTTTGACTCAGACGAAGTGGCCTTCGACACAGAACACGGCCCTTGTCTTCCCCGGGCAGGGGTCACAGTGGGTAGGCATGGGGCGTTATCTTCATGATGCATTCCCTAAGGCCAAGGCAGTTTTTGAGGAAGCGGACGATGCGTTGGATTTCTCCCTATCCCGCCTTTGTTTTGAGGGTCCCGATGAAGAACTCTCCCGAACAATCAATGCTCAACCAGCCATCCTGACGGTGAGCGTTGCCTGCCTCATCGCTGCTGAGGAGGCGATGGGTGGACTAGTTAATCCTGCCTTCATGGCGGGGCATAGCCTGGGAGAGTATAGCGCCTTGGTTGCCGCCAAAGTGCTAGACTTCGCCGATGCGGTCCGTCTCACCAGGGAGAGGGGGAGGCTGATGCATGAGGCGGGTCAAATAACCCCAGGGGGCATGGCTGCCATCATCGGTCTCGATGAGATCTCCATAGAAGAGCTATGCCAGGAGACTGGCGTCCAGATAGCTAACTTGAACTCTCCAGGTCAGATAGTTTTCAGCGGAACCAAGGAAGCCATTGTTCGTGCCGTAGACCTGGCAACGGCAATGGGAGCACGCTACACCATACCCCTCAAGGTCAGTGGTGCCTTTCACTCCTCGCTAATGGAGCCCGCCATTGAGGGAATGGCTGAGGCCATCTCACAGCTTCGCTTTGAAAACCCCAGCGTGCCCATTGTGGTGAATTGCACCGCTCAGCCAATGACCAGCGCCGATGAGATTAAAGAGGAACTGATCAAACAGATCTCGAACTGTGTTCAGTGGCAGAGGAGCGTGGAATACATGGTGGATGCCGGTGTTTCCACCTTTATTGAGGTCGGTCCCGGCAAGGTCTTGAGCGGGCTAATTAAAAGGATCAATAGGAATGCTCAGATCTTGAACATGGGGGACACCGGTTCTTTAAGCTCGGTAAAGTCCTAGGACCTATAGCCTTTCGCCACCTTACTCAAGCTCTCAGCTCACGCCCGATTACCCTATTTAGCAATAACTAACCCTTCATTCCCCTGCAAGAATTGCCTCGTTCTGATTCATGCATGACACCTCGCCATTATTGCGACGCCTGTCCCCACCGCATTGCCCGTTCTTGTAGGGGCGTTCAATTGAACGCCCCTACTCTTTTCATTGCGAGGCTTGTCGAACCGTTCGTGGTGAGCTTGTCGAACCATGAACGGCCCTTCGACAGGCTCAGGGC
>CAZYLE010000315.1:565-1904 GCA_964648675.1 uncultured Dehalococcoidales bacterium | reverse complement strand
TTGCCTCCCTGATCGTTTTCCATGTCATGAATCGTTCACATTGCTAGCACTTGGTATAGCCGCAGGCGGGGCAGACGAAACAGCCTTCCTGGAACACAAGCAGGCTGCCGCACTCGGGGCATTGCCCCGCCAGGTTCTTGATCTCACCACTGGCTTTGGTCTTGGTTTTGGCTTCAGGATTGGCTTTGTGCTTGTCCCCTCGGACGCGGGGATCAACCGCGCTGCCACTCTGGTGCCTCTCTATGACGCCGCCAATGGCGTCGGCGCAGGAGAGGATGGCGTGGCCCCTGTCCCAGGCAATTGAAGGGCACCTGATTCCTCTTAAGTGCTTGAGGATCGATTCCACCTCTACCCCTGACCTCAATGCCAGGGAGATCAGCCTGGTGATAGCCTCAAGTTGCGCCGAGGCGCAGCCTCCCGCCTTCCCCAGGGCGCAGAACACCTCGCACAACCTACCTTCCTCATCGTGGTTCACCGTTATGTAAAGATTCCCGCAGCCGGTGGCGACTTTCTCGGTGACCCCTATAGTGGTGATCGGCCGCACCCTGGGGACTCGCTTGCCCTCCCTCTCCTTCACCGGCTCATCGTGGGTCATGCTCAGCACCTGGCTGTCGCGGCTCCTATCCCTGTAGATGGTTATGCCTTTGCAGCCCTCCTTGTAAGCCAGCATGTAGACCCGAGCTACGTCCTCCCTGGTTGCGTTGTGAGGGAAATTGACGGTCTTGGATACGGCGTTGTCGGTGTACTTCTGGAATGCCGCCTGCATCCTGACATGCCACTCAGGGGCGATGTCGTGGGAGGTGACGAACAGCTTCTTCACCTTCTTCGGGATGCCCTCTATATCGCGCAGATTCCCTCGTTTGGCCACCTCCTGCATCAGCTCTTGGGAATGGAACCCTTCCCTTTTCGCTACCTCTTCAAACAGGGGGTTAACCTCTGCTAGCTGTGTGCCCTCGAGTATGGTGCGCGTATAGCTCAGGGCGAACAGGGGCTCGATGCCACTGGAGCACCCGGCGATTATGCTCAGGGTGCCGGTGGGGGCGATGGTGGTTCTGGTGGCATTCCGAACCCGGGGACCGCCAGGCTTGTCATAGACGCTGCCCTTGTAGGCGGGAAACGCGCCCCTCTCCTCGGCAAGGTCTTTGGATGCCTCTACAGACTCCTTGCCTATGAACTTCATCAGATCCTCAGCAGTCTTGAGCGCTTCCTGTGAATCATAGGGTATTCCCAACTGGATAAGGAGGTCGGCGAACCCCATCACCCCCAGGCCGATCTTCCTGGTGGCCTTGGTCATCTCGTCTATCCTGGGCAGGGGGAACCTGTTGACATCGATAACGTT
>CAZYLE010000315.1:0-555 GCA_964648675.1 uncultured Dehalococcoidales bacterium | reverse complement strand
GGAACCTGACCGCCATCCTCACCGTCCTCTTGAGCTTATCCTTATCGATATCGAGCTTGCCGTTCCTCTGATGTACCATCTTGGACAGGTTGATCGATCCCAGGTTGCACGACTCGTAGGGCAAAAGAGGTTGTTCGCCACAGGGATTGGTGCTCTCCACACTTCCCAGCTTTGGAGTCGGGTTGTCCCTATTCACCCGGTCGAGGAACACAATGCCCGGGTCTCCATTCCTCCAGGCCATATCGACTATGCGGTCGAACACCTCTTTGGCGTTGAGCTTGCCCACCACCTTCCTGGTGTGGGGATTCACTAGCTCATAGTCGCCGCCGCCCTCCAGCGCCTTCATGAACTCCTCGGTCACTGCCACGGAGATGTTGAAATTGGTGAGCGAGGCGTTATCCTGCTTGGAGGTGATGAACTTCAATATGTCGGGATGGTCAACGTTCAGGATCGCCATGTTGGCCCCCCGCCGCTTGCCCCCCTGCTTGATGACATCGGTGGCGGCATCGAAGGCTCGCATGAACGAGACGGGGCCGCTGGCTACCCCTCCAGTGG
>CAZYLE010000314.1:591-1907 GCA_964648675.1 uncultured Dehalococcoidales bacterium | reverse complement strand
TGAGTGAATTTGCCTCTCATTTTGGCTATGATGCTGAGGAAATATTGAGGCACAAGTTTACTAAACTTTTCCCTCTTTATCTCCGCCCCTATGGCAGGCTCTACGCTTACTAGGATGTTAACTATGCCGTTGTGAATAGCAAGGTGAATAGTGGCTAACAAGGCAATGTTGGTTTTGGAAGACTGGGCAGTGTATGAAGGCTATTCCTTCGGCGCTGAAACGCCGGCTTATGGCGAAGTGGTGTTCAATACTAGTATGACTGGGTATCAAGAGATGCTCACCGACCCTTCCTACGCTGGGCAAATAGTAGCTCTCACCTACCCTCTTATTGGAAACTACGGGATAAACTCTGAAGATATCGAGTCCAGACAAATTCAAATAAGCGGCTTGGTGGTTCGTGAATATTGCCAGATGCCAAGCCATTGGCGAAGCACCAAGACGCTGAGCCAATATTTAGCTGAAAATAACATCCCAGGCATTAGTGGTGTGGACACGCGCGCTTTGACTCGCCGCTTGAGATCCACTGGGGTGAAGATGGGAGCCATAACACTAGGCGAACCTGCAAATGAGGTGCTCCGACGATTAAGCAGCTTACCTCGCTACGATGAAGTTGATTTTGTCCAAGAGGTAAGTACTCCAGTTGCGTACCGCTGGGAGAAAGGTCCAGTCTTTTATGACTCACTACGTAAGGCTGGAACTGTTAGTTCACCACACATTGTAGCCGTTGACTGCGGCCTGAAATATAGCATACTAAGGATTTTGCGTTCCTTTGGCTGTGTAGTAACTGCTGTTCCTTCCACATTTCCGGCAGACGATATCATGAGATTGAGGCCCGATGGCATTGTCCTCTCTCCAGGACCAGGGGACCCAGCCACTCTTGGTTATATAGAGGAGACTGTGAGAAAGCTTATTGGGGTAAAGCCCATAATGGGCATCTGTTTGGGACATCAGCTTATAGGAAGAGCACTTGGTGCACGAACGTATAAGCTTAAATTTGGGCATCGTGGTGCCAATCACCCCGTCCGCGACCTAGAAACAGGGAGGGTTTACATTACAGCCCAGAATCATGGATATGCCATTGATAGCGAAAGCCTCCGTGCTGGGCTCGAAGTTAGCCACGTAAATCTAAACGATGGCACGGTGGAAGGACTTAACCATCGAGAGATACCACTTCTGTCTATCCAATACCATGCTGAAGCATCTCCAGGCCCGCTGGATAATGTGTACCTGTTTGACAGGTTTCTAGGGATCGTGAGAGAAAGAGCGTAAATGTCCAAAATCTCCAAAGTCTTGGTCATCGGGTCAGGCCCTATAAT
>CAZYLE010000314.1:0-581 GCA_964648675.1 uncultured Dehalococcoidales bacterium | reverse complement strand
CAGGTTTCTACAAACAGTAAAAAGAGAAAAATGACAAACCCCTTGCAGTTCCAAATCACCCAGTTCGAGATTTCCATGGTGATTTGCGAGCCCAATAGGTAACACGGAGGCGTCAGCATTGTTCAATATACTCGTAATAGCAAACGACGGTGAGCAGTCGACGAATTTAAGTTCGGAAATCGCCCAGAGGGGTTACACCTGTTTAGTTTGCCGTAATGATGAGAATACACTTGAACGGGTGATGCTGCAAGCCCCAAACTTGGTGCTTATAGATGTGGGTGGCCTGTCGGTCGGTTCGGGCTTCTCTGACCTATGTCAAAAGATCAGGCAGGAAATGCATACACCTGTTATTGCACTGGTTCCTAGAGAAACGCTCCGCAACCTCGCTCTCACCAATCATATGGATGATTTCATCGTTAAACCTTGGGAGGTAACTGAGCTTACAGCGAGGATAAAGAGGACTCTGAGGCAAACCGATCATAGGGGCAGCGACGAGCGAATTAAGCGTGGTGACCTAGTAATAGATACAGCCAAGTGCCAGATATCGCTGGGCGACAAGTTAGTAATGCTGACCTTTAGAG
>CAZYLE010000313.1:0-1915 GCA_964648675.1 uncultured Dehalococcoidales bacterium | reverse complement strand
CCCTCACCATTGCCGTAGTCACCAAGCCCTTCAAGTTTGAGGGGACGCACCGAACCAAGGTAGCGGAGGATGGCATCAACCAACTCCTGGATAAGGTGGACACCCTGGTCGCCATCCCCAACGATCGCTTGCTCCTCTTGTGTGATCAGAAAACCACAGTGGACAACGCCTTTCGTATGGCCGATGACGTGCTCAGGCACGCGGTTCAGGCCATCGCTGAGGTGATCACTGTGCCCGGGCTGATCAACCTCGACTTCGCTGACGTCAAGTCGGTGATGAAGAACGCCGGCCCCGCCTGGATGTCCATCGGGACCGGCACCGGCAAGACTAGAGCTACCGACGCCGCCAAGGCAGCATTAGCTAGCCCCCTGCTGGATGTCAGTATCGAAGGGGCCAGGGGAGTGCTGTTCAACGTCACCGGAGGAAAAAGCCTCACCCTCTTCGAGGTCAACGAGGCAGCCCAGGTCATCGGCAAGGCGGTAGACCCCGATGCCAATATCATCTTCGGTGTGGTCCACGACTCTAAGATGGATGACCTGGTGAATATAACCCTGATCGCCACCGGTTTCGTCTCAGCAAGGGGCCCCAGAATACGCAAAGATGAGGAGCTGCGCCGCCTGCTCGAAGGAACAGATGCTGAGAACGAGCTGGATGTGCCTACCTTCTTGCGCCGGCGGCGACCAATGGAGGCCCCCACCACCCACCGCAAACCACAGGCATCCCCTGTTCGCTAGGCTCCCGGACTGCCGGGACTTTGGTAGGGCCGTAGGCCGAGGGATCAGCCTACGGCCCTCTTGTCTACTAGATGATGTGGTCTAGGCTTGACAATAACTACATATTGTGGTATAAATGTAACTGTACCACGAGGCGGCTTGTTCATACCCGTAGAGATGATGGCGCTGGGGGTGGAGGGAGCAGATGAAGTGTCCTTTTTGCGGCTACAATGATTCCAAGGTCATAGACTCCCGCAATGTGAATGAGGCCATCCGCCGCCGCCGCCAGTGCCTGGCGTGTGGCTCCCGCTTCACCACCTATGAGCGCCTTCACACAACACCTCTTCTTGTGATCAAGAAGGATAGCCGACGGGAGGAGTTCAGCCGCGACAAGTTGATCGCCGGGATTAGGAAGGCATGCGCCAAGCGCCCCGTATCCCAGGAGACTATTGAGCGAATGGTGGACGATATCGAGGCTCGGCTTCATAAATTGGGTAAGGGGGAGGTAGCCACCTCTGTCATTGGGGATATGGTGATGGAGCGATTGCGACAGCTCGATGGCATCGCCTACATCCGCTTCGCCAGCGTGTATCGAGCTTTTGCCGATATTGAGGAGGTGAAACAGGAGGCTGAAGCCTATAGTAGGCTTAGGCCTCTTGCTGACCCCACAAGCCAGCTTTCCCTCTTTTCCAATGATGCGCTAGATACCGTGGTTCGCGAGACAACAGAAAAGAAACAGAACACTGGCAAGCCAGAACAACAAGGAGTAAAATGATGCAGAAACCAAACGATAACAAAATGGAAGAAAGAATGGCAAAGTTGCTTCGTCCGTGGCTGGAGAAAAGGAACTATAGCCCAGACGTATTTTGGAAGTTGGACGACTATTTTAAAAAGCAGCTATACAGGGCGGTGTGCCATCGCGACCATCTGACCGATACGGGGTACACAAACCTCTATAACGCCTTGCGTAGAGCTGAAGCAGCGGATGCCCGAGCAGGGAAATACGCCGACCCCGTGGGCCACTGGACGCCCCAGCAATTTAAAGAGTTCTTTTCCTCTGACGCCTCGGACGACGAAACCCATGCCAATTTAAGCAAGTACTAGCTGAAGCTATAGGAGCGAATTATGGATACGCACTCGTTATCCAGCGCTTCCCCAAGCAGGCCGGCATCACCATCGCGTTCACCTTCACAGGACGTGAC
>CAZYLE010000312.1:665-1941 GCA_964648675.1 uncultured Dehalococcoidales bacterium | reverse complement strand
AAGCGGCTTCAACACAGAAAGAACGGGGCTGATTATGGTCGCCCGGCCGGCTACGGATATCTGCTAGGTGTTGATATTCCTTATGCTGCAAGCGATATTCCCTACCTTCGACTGCGCGACCATGAGAAGTGCAATTCATAGGGACCGGTCGAGACACGAAGTAGTAGTGGCCATTGCATACCATAACAGCAGTTCTGGCGCCGTGGACGCAACCTAGGGTATCGGCAACGAGTGATTCACGGAGTTGCCCTCTTTCTACTTGCCGTGGGGCTTGTCTTAGGCAGCCCTGAAGTGAGACAATAGAACCCGAAATTCGCTCTGCCCAATCGGCGGGCGACGCTGTGATTGAGATGGACATGAGTACCCCAGTGGAGCAACTCATCGGCACCATAGCCGGAGTGAGAGTCCATACCTACGACACAATCTACGACATGTTGGTGACCACCGAGCGTGTGGTGCTAGTGCTGATACAGCATCCGCAGGACATCTCGGCATCGTCTGGCATGGCAGAACTGTTGCTGGGGCGCTGGCTGGCAAACAGACGGGAGCGAGCGGAGCGGGCGAAGCTCGCCGAGAACCGCCGACAAGCTTACCAGGACATGAAGCTCGACGAGGTCTTGGCAGGAGATCGACGTAACTTCCAGTTGCCCTACGCCGACATCCAAAGGGTCAGGGTAACGAAAGGACTGCTCGGGGCTGAGATCGTCTTTCATCTCACGCCAAGCAAAGGCATCTCCCACCAGCCGCGGTTATTCTTGGGAAAGGAGCAGGTGCCCGAGGCTAACCGCCTGCTTGGACTAGCCATCCCCTTGAAGCTCGCACGACCATAGATCGGTGCCTCTCCCATTTCTCTCAGCATCTTGACCCCGGCCAGCAGCCCCTGGAACTGCGCCCACCAGCAAGCACCCAGTGGGCAGTCACGAACAATTGACTCCAATTCGAAAAGGCGAGCCCAAGCATGCTTCATAACCCCCTCTGGCAATAGATGAAGGCACACGTAGTTGCAGACGTATTCCCAGTGGCTAAGAGCGTGGTTGACAAGCTGCATCAGGTTCACCCGAGTCACTTACATTCCTGGACTCTGTCCTTGACTGACTGAGGTTGACAAAAAAGGGTATAATGTTGTTAAATATATGATGCAATGGCCGCCACACTACTTTTGGCTCTATTTGTGGGCATTGCTACCATATCGGGGGCAATAGTGTGCTATAATGCCATCGGCGAACTGCCGCTCCGACATGACCTCTTAGGACAGATTGTTGAAGGTTGCTTGCGG
>CAZYLE010000312.1:399-655 GCA_964648675.1 uncultured Dehalococcoidales bacterium | reverse complement strand
TGTCATCCTGCTGGTGAGGCGTGCCTACCGGTAGGTCCGAGCCATCCCTGGCATCCACGCCGATGCGGTGACCCGTTGGTCACTTGCCGTATCCATGCCGCCATACTCCCCTTCATGGATACCTGCCCCTATAGAGCAATGGCGTACACCACGCGCTGGGCAAAGAAAAGAGGCTGAACATTTCTGCTCAGCCTCAGTACATCTCTCTTGGTAGCGGGAGTTGGATTCGAACCAACGACCTCCGGGTTATGAGTGC
>CAZYLE010000312.1:0-389 GCA_964648675.1 uncultured Dehalococcoidales bacterium | reverse complement strand
GCACAGCACTAATTCACCACAATGGCCCGCCCACTCCGACTGGCAAGGTGCTGCTGGCACAAGCTCAACGTGGCAGCTTTAATCTTATTTGTGGTGAACAGCCCTATAGCATTGCAAGGCGACTCAGAATAGAGGACGCACAGATCGAGGTCGCTTTTGTTTTTTAGGTAAGCGCAGGTGGCCCCAGCGATGAAGCCCTTGTACGAGGTGATAGTGACGCTGTGGATAGATTTCATAGGAAAGCTATATCATAGAAAGGTGGTCAAAGCAATAATAGCTGGCACTAAAGCGGAGTTCTGTCCTGGCAAACTTTCTAGTAGACCAAATCGGATGGTTTTCGGAGATTGCTTTAGCCTATTTCGTTTAGAAGAGCAAGGGAGCTAATAGGA
>CAZYLE010000311.1:0-1953 GCA_964648675.1 uncultured Dehalococcoidales bacterium | reverse complement strand
GAGCTGAACAACTTTCTCCAACCGTGGTGGAGCCGGGGCAAGCCGGTTGACCTCGTTGCCGGGTTGCGTGCTGGGGATATTGTGAACTCCCTTGAGGTACTGCTTCGCTGCCCACGAGTGGATGGGGTTATCGTCCTTGGTGTCAGAGGGGGCCCGGCTAAACAGGATCAAGAGCCTGCCTCCTTCCTTGATTTGATGGCAACGTTTATGGGCGATCTCTTCGAAGACGTGTCACAACTAATAGATAAGTATGGGAAGCCCATCCTCCTCGCCTCCGATACCTCCTTCGGCAGTGTCGAATGGGGGCAGGAGATGTCAGCAGCTCTGGGGGATAAGGGGTTAGTGTGCTATCCTCTACCCGACCAAGCTGCGGTGGCCCTTTCCAGCCTGGCCCGGTATGGAGAATATTTAAGAGAAAATGGATATCAATAGCACTGGAATTGGGGCAAAGACGGCGGTGTGGAGCTATATCGAGGTGCTAAAGCCTCGCGAGACTATCCTACTGACCCTTGTTGGTTTTTGCGCTGCGGTGGTCGCTGGCAGCGGCCAACCCCCAATAGATACCCTTCTTCTAGCCACGCTCGCCATTCTTCTTGGGAGCGCCGGTGCCAATGGTCTGACTAACTATCTGGACCGAGAGGTCGACGCCCGGATGGCGCGGACGCGGCATCGTCCCCTCCCGTTGAAGAGGATTTTTCCGGCGTATAAGATGTTGCCTTTGGCCATAACCCTGTCGGTCATTGCGCTCATCATTGCCTGGTTCCTGCACCCTCTGTGCTTCCTCTTTGGTTCATTAGGCGTTATCGCAGCTTCGACGTGGCGAAAAAGAGTAACCTGCGCTTTCCCCCAGGGGGCAATTGCTGGCTGTGCCCCGGTGCTCATCGGCTATCTGGCGGTTAGCCATCGGCTAGACCTGACCATCCTCTTTTTATGCATCCTTATCGTGATTTGGATACCTCTTCATGTTTGGAGCGTGATGATCGCTAACCGTGAGGATTACCGACAGGCCGACATCACCTACTTCCCCCTTTCATGGGAGGTCAAGGATGCGATAAAGGTGCTATTGGGGTTATCGGTTCTCGTCTATGGTAGCTCCATCGCCCTGTATTTCTTTGGCGACGTTGGCCTCGCTTATCTGGTGGTGGCCAATGTTCTGGGTATTCTGATGGTTTTGGCTACCGCCCGGCTGGTCATCACCGGCGCCTCTCACGATGCGTGGCGAGTTTATAAGCTAACCGCCTTCCCTTATCTGGGGATAATCTTCCTCACCATGGCGTTAAGCCTGTTCTTAACGTAGCTCAGGGGGCGAGGAATGGATTTCAACCTCAGCGAGACCTATGAAGTGGTCTGTGAGATCCAGAGGGTGATCATCGCTGAGCACCTGATGAAGGAGATGGGTTGAGTTTCGAAATAACGGATTGCTGCCCCCACACCCGGGCCCGCGCTGGGACCATCACCACCGCCCACGGCGTGGTTTCGACCCCTGTTTTCATCCCAGTTGGCACCCAGGCAACGGTGAAGTCGTTGACCCCTGATGATCTTTCCGCCCTGGGGGTAGGGATAGTGCTGGCCAACACCTACCACCTCTATCTCAGACCCGGCATTGAGGTCATCGAGAGGCTGGGGGGGCTACACCGCTTTATGGGTTGGAATGGCGCCATCATCACCGATAGCGGTGGCTATCAGGTGTTCAGCCTGGCTCACCTGCGGCAGGTCAGCGACGAGGGGGTGCTTTTCCAATCCCATATCGATGGCAGCGAGCACTTCCTGACCCCGGAGCTTTGTATTCGCTTTCAGGAGGCGCTGGATGCCGACATTATCATGGCCCTTGATGAGTGCCCTCCTTACTGCGCTAGCTTCGACGCAGTGAAGGAGGCTACGGAGCGAACCCATCGCTGGGCATGCAGATGCCGGGAAAGCAAGCAGCGGCCAGACCAAGCCCTCTTCGCCCGC
>CAZYLE010000310.1:0-1964 GCA_964648675.1 uncultured Dehalococcoidales bacterium | reverse complement strand
ACGGGGGGGGAAATGGAGGCGCTCACCGCAGTGGCGGTGAGCGCCCTAACCATCTATGATATGTGCAAAATGGTAGACCCTGCCATGCGCATCGAGCGGCTCCGACTGGTCAGGAAGAGCGGCGGCAAGAGTGGAACCGTAGTCCTTGAATAGCGCCGACACCTCCTTTGTGTTCTCTATACCGGCCCAGCCCCTAATATGACCTTTCAAAAGAGCAATAGTGACTGGGCGAGTCACAGCACGTAGGAAAGGTCAGAGTCCTCAATCTTGGCAAGAAGTTTGTGATGTGATACACTATCCGCTAGTAAGGAGGAACTATGGCAACCAGAGAGATATTCTGGAACATCGTGCCCTATGGGGTGATCCTCTACTATTTGCTGATCCCCCTGGCGGTAGTCGTTGGCTATGGGCTGTATAAGCGCTATCGCCTGTGGCGCCTGGGCCAGCCGGACAACAGGCTTGACAACTTAGGGAAGAGGATATGGGCCTTTGCCGTCACCGGGGTGGTGGACGGCTTCATTCACCGGCGCTTCCTTAGGGAGCCATACCCTGGGCTGATGCACTTCCTTATCTTCTGGGGGGCCACCTTCTTCTTGCTGGCAGCAGCCATCGATTTCATAACCCACTACGCTATAGGCGGGCTGGCGGGTGGTTCCTATCTGGGTATCTCCTTCGCTGTAGATGTCCTGGGCATAGCGGCGATCGTTGGGGTGATAATCGCCACTTACAGGAGGTATATTCAAAGGCCGAAACGGCTGGACAATAAACCGGAGAACGCCATTGCTCTAGCCTTGATCTTCGTCATTGTGCTCACCGGCTTCATAATCGAAGGGCTTCGCATTGCCTACTTCAACGCCAACCCGGCGGAGTTCGAACACCTATTTGGCTACGCCTACAACCCGTCCTGGGAGGTATGGTCTCCTGGAGGTTGGGTCTTCGCTCAGATGTTTGGTGGGGTCTCCTCAGGGGCTATGCTCGCGACTCATGAAAGCCTGTGGTGGTTCCATACCGTTCTGGCGCTGGGGGCCATAAGCTATGTTGCCCTGACCTTCTCGTCGCTGGCGCACATCGTTGTTGGCCCCTTCAATGTGCTATTCAGGTCGTCTCGGCCCAAGGGGGCTCTGGCGCCGATTAAGCTGGAGGAGGCAGAGACCTTTGGCGCGGCCAAGATCACCGACTTCACCTGGAAGCAGCTTCTAGACCTCGATTCCTGCACCCGCTGCGGTCGCTGTCAGGATGCCTGCCCCGCCTACGCCACCAATAAGCCGCTGAACCCGAAAAAGGTGATCCAGGACCTTAAGCGGCACTGGCTGGAGGTAGGTCCCAGCCTGATGGCAGCCAAGGCCAGCGGCGGCAACGGTGGCAATCCCGGCAACCTGGGGGATAACGGTGTCTCCATGATCGGCGATGTCATCCTGAAGGACGAGATCTGGTCGTGCACCACCTGCCGCGCCTGTCAGGAGGTGTGCCCGGTGTTCATCGAGCACATCGATAAGATAATCGACATGCGCCGTAACCTGGTGCTGGAGCAGGCTGACATCCCTGAGACCGCCGAAGGTGCTTTAAGATGTATCGAAGACCGTGGGCACTCATGCCGTGGCACCACTGCCACCAGAAGCGACTGGTGCTTGCCGGTGGACTTGGCTCATCTCGCTGAGGACAGGGATGTTGAGCTGGTCTACTTTGTCGGCTGTGCCGCCGCCCTGGAGGACAGGAACATGAAGGTGGCGGTGGCCGTTGCCGAGGTGCTTAAGGCTGCTGGGCTCAAGGTGGGTGTGCTCTGCGACGAGGAGACCTGCTGCGGCGAGCCGGCGCGCCGCATGGGCAATGAATACCTCTTCCAGATACAGGCGCAGAGGAACATCGAGACCTTTAACCGCTACGGTATAAAGAAGGTCGTGGTCAGTTGTCCTCATTGCTATAACACCATCAAGAATGAATACCCCCAGTTCGGTGGCGTGTTC
>CAZYLE010000309.1:984-1979 GCA_964648675.1 uncultured Dehalococcoidales bacterium | reverse complement strand
GTGGAGATGTGGACGATCTAGGTCTGGCCGATGCTTCCATTGATATCGTACATTTTAAGGACTTCCTCCACCATACGGCCCAGCCTTTGCGGGCTATGGAAAATCTGAGAAAGGTCAGCCGCCAAGGGCGAATCGTAGGGGCAGAGGTTAACGGCCGTTCGCCCATCATGAGCCTATTTGGAAGAATGGCTAAGCATGAACGCGGTCTGTTGGACAGCAATAAGGAGTGGCTTACAGATCTGGCTCTGGCAGCCGGGTTCAAGAGTATTGAGATTGAGAAGTTCAGTTTCTACCCCTATCCGATGCGTATACCCGTTATTGGAGATAGGCGGTTAGGGGCCTTGCTACCCGCGGTAAGGGCCGTGGAGGCGTTTCTGGTCAAGACGCCACTTAAAAGGTACGCAAACTACTTGATTTTTGATGCCTCGAGCTGAGGGGTATTCCGAGCAAGTGAGGAAGATACTTATCTTGTCGCCGAGTGACATTTTCCCCCCAGTTGATGGGAACAGCGAGAACATTTACCATATCATCAAATACCTTGCGCCAAAAAACGTCCTGGGAGTCCTGCTAAGCCACGTTTTTTCACAGGGCGGCACAGTAGACCTTTTCCATCCCAATCTCACCATTCGTTATTGTCGTCCTACCATCTTTGATCGCTTGCAATACAAATCCTTCTTGCTCAACCCATACTATTTCAAGGCTGCCCATGATCTGATGCAGGCTTTGAAGGCAGACATCATCCAGTGTCAGGTGCTATATACTATCTTCGTAGGGTATTCTCTCAAAAAGAGGTTTCATAAACGTCTCGTCCTGGTGCAAGAGAATGCCGAGTATATCAAACAGGTGAAGTTCCACGCTCCTGGTTACGTGACCTACGTGCTGAAATGGACGGAACATATGGCTTGCAATGTGGCGGACAAGATCGTGGCTGTCTCCGAGGTAGATAAGAAATACATGATGGAGCTATACAATATCCCTGAGCCAAAGATCCATGT
>CAZYLE010000309.1:0-974 GCA_964648675.1 uncultured Dehalococcoidales bacterium | reverse complement strand
GATAGAGCATTGTGCCGATGCGGAGACTTTCAAATATGACAGGGACAGGGGTAATAAGGTCAGAGCGGCTTTAGGCATAAGTGACCAAGATATGGTCTTAACTTACCTAGGGAAAATGGATGCTCCTCACAATACGGTTGCAGCACAGTACATAGCGGAGCGGATATATCCCGTAGTTTCCTCCCGCTATCCGAACTCGAGATTCATGATCGTGGGGCAGAACTACGAGCATCTTCTCAAATATAAAAAGGAACGCATCTTCTTCACCGGGTTCGTGACGAGCAGAAGAGATGTATCCCCCAACTTGGCAGACTATCTTTCGGCTTCGGACATCGTGATAGTGCCTATGGACCGAGGTTCGGGGACAAGGCTGAAGATATTGGAGGCGGCTGCTTGCTCCAGGCCGATTGTCTCTACTGAGATCGGGGCCGAGGGTCTGGAATTCACTGACGGTGAGGAAATCTTGCTGACCAAGGAGGTAGATGAGCAATTTGTTCAGTTGATTCTTGGTCTGATGCAGGATAGAGCCGGGAGGGAAAGCCTGGGCGAACGAGCAAGGGAGAAGCTCCTGGCCCGGTACAGTTGGGAGAGGGAAGTGGCCAAGTTCGAGAGGCTCTATCAAGAGTTAGACCCCGGAGGGAATCAGATTGACTGAAAAAGGCTCCTTTTTTGGGCTGGGGCAAAGGGCTAGGTCAAAGGCTTATCGTGAGAGTTCTGGTCACCATTTTTGAGAGACTGGTTCCTATCAGCGGTGGAGGTACTCCGCGCATATCGAATCTGGTCAAGGCTTTCGTGGCCCGAGGACACGAGGTCTATGTAGCCTCTTCCATCGCCGTACCTAAAGGGGTAGCCATCCAGGAATTAGGTTGTGCCGATTGGCTGCCCATTCAAGGAGTCAACCGCTTGGGTCGTTGGAAGATGCCGAAATACATGGTCGCTTTCCCCCTCAATATCCTGCGGGTGACCAACTATGC
>CAZYLE010000308.1:1461-1990 GCA_964648675.1 uncultured Dehalococcoidales bacterium | reverse complement strand
AGGCAATGACCGAAGGGGGGCTGAGGAGGAGAGGTACACTCTTTGCCCCCAGAGACGCTCTTGATGAAGACCCGGTGATACTCCATTACCTGCGCCCATACCTGAAGCGTATCGAGATTCTCGAAGAAGGAAAGAGCTACAGCATCGGTGAAGTCTCTTTTCGCACTCCAATCAGGCTCCGCCATCCGGTGGAGACGTACGGGGTAGTGTTTGAGACCTCGAAGTATACCATCTCATGCCTCGTGGATACCCGCTTCTTCGAGGACTTATGCCTGCACTTTAAGGGGGACATTCTTATTATCAATGTGGTAAGGATCGAGTCGGGCGGGCCGTTCGACCACCTTTCCGCATTGGAGGCAGGTGCAATAATAAAGAGGCTCAGGCCCAAAGCAGCCATTCTGACTCACTTCGGCATGACCATGTGGCGGGCCAAGCCATGGGAGGTGGCGAGCAGGCTATCGCATGATACTGGCGTCCGCGTCATCGCTGCCAGGGATGGGATGACCTTTGACCTAGCTGAGTTGGACCA
>CAZYLE010000308.1:0-1451 GCA_964648675.1 uncultured Dehalococcoidales bacterium | reverse complement strand
GACCAGGGGTAGGTTGGGAGGTGTCACTGCCAGCAGTAGGGGCAAAAAGGTCGTTTCCTAGGCGCAAGCCTTATATATTTCCCCGTAGGTCGGGCGCGCAATGATTTAAGACTTGCTGGTCGATGAGATTCACAACATGGGGAAGTAGTTCATCTTAATGAAAGTGAAGTTCCGCATCACCTTCTCCCTACCTTCTATGATACTACCCAATGGTGCGCTGTGTCCGGGCAGAAGATACTCGACATCCAGTTCGGATAGCCTCTCTATACTCTGCTTAAGCAATTTGCCATCCCCTCCAGGCAGGTCCGTTCTTCCAATTGCGCCGTAGAACACAACATCCCCAGTTATCAACACGCGGTCTTCGGGCCAGTAAATGCTTATGGACCCAGGGCTATGGCCAGGCGTATGCAGAACCTTCAGGTTTATCTTTTTCTCCTTCCCTAGATTCAGGTCACCCTCTCTAAGGCAGAGGTCAGGCTCCAAATCCAGGCGTCGGCCTAGCTTATTGGCCATCTCCCTCCTGTATTCAATCTCATCTTCATGAAAAGCAATGAGGGCCTGTTTCAGTCTGCCCGCTCCCACCTTGGCCCTCGTCCTCTCCACCAGAGCCTGGCTGGCTTCACAGTGGTCAGGGTGAGAGTGAGTGTTAATTATCAGACCGACGTCCTCAGGCTTAAGACCATCTTTCTCCATAGAGATAAGCAATTGGTCGAAGCAGCGCTCCCTGAACTCGTTAACCAGATGCCCTGGATCTACAACGATGTGGGGGCGGTCCCCATCCAGGATATCTGCGAATAGATAAGTATTACAGTTATTGCCCCTTCCTGGCCAGATGTAGCAATACAGGCATTTCAGTAGCTTCAAATTGTCACCCAAATCGCAGACAATACGCTCTCGTTCTTTGCTGCGATATACAAATAGAAGTATAATTGAAGCAAATCGATTTATCCAGACTGCGAGAGGGACATCATGGCAGAGATGAAGAGCGCCTATGAGAAGGCGTTAGAAAGAGCGGAAAAGCTGGGGAGACTGTCCCCAGAGCAGAACAAGGAGAGGAAGGATGCGGAAAATACAGCCATCGGTAAAGCCCTCGCTGAACGATATTTGGAGCATGGCCACAATCGAATCCTCGGTGAAGCCTTGGCCAGATACACTGGCGATGATAAGGACATTGTGGCCACGGCTGCGCTGCACTGTTTAGTGGTTGCCATCAGCTTGCAAGATGATGAATTGACAAAAAGGGCGATGGAGGGAATAAGCACGCTAAACGATGATGCAAGAACGCTGGAGGCAAAACGGAAAGTTCTTTCCCTCGCAACAGCATATAAAGAAGCGGAAAGACAGGCGTACGAACAAATGAAAAGAAGGATGGACAGAAGCGGGGCAGAATTACTCGATGAATTGGCGATCTCGGGGAGTGCTATTGGCGAAGTCAAGCTGGGATCTAGCGA
>CAZYLE010000307.1:0-1996 GCA_964648675.1 uncultured Dehalococcoidales bacterium | reverse complement strand
CTATAACCAGTGAGTAACCATCAGGGGCGGGCATCTTTAGCGCTGCCATGTTGAATGGCTTGATATTTACCGTGTGTGTCATCTCTTTGTCCTCCGGTACCGAGGGCGAAAAGAGCGGCTTGCCTGACTCGGCCACCAGCTTTCCTCGATAGAACACCTTTTCAGCCTCGAAGGTGGCGAGATCACCGATTACAACCAGATTGGCAAGATAGCCCGGTGCGATTGCCCCCAGGTCATCGAGTCTGAAGTAGTCGGCGGTATTTATTGTCGCTAGCTGGATGGCGCGTACGGGGTCAAGCCCTAATGTAATCGCCTTCCTTACTACAGCGTCGATGTCGCCATCGTTCATGAGGTCGGCGCAGCTTCGGTCATCAACGACGAAGAGGCATCTTTTGTAAGTCTTGTCGGTAACCAGGGGAAGGATTGCTTCCAGGTTCTTCTCTGATGAGCCCTCTCTAATCATCACATACATGCCGCGCAACAGTTTCTCCCTGGCCTCCTCGAAGGATGTGGATTCGTGGTCGGAGTAGATGCCGCAGGCGATGTAGGCATTAAGCTCTTTCCCGCCAAGGCCTGGGGCATGTCCATCGATTACCCTGCCCTTTGAAGCGGCGATCTTGGCCAGGACCTCCTTATCGGCGGCGAGCACGCCGGGGAAGTTCATCACCTCCCCCAGCCCGATGGTGTTTTCCCATGATAGGGCAGTTTCTACGTCTTTCGATGTCAGTTGGGCGCCCGATGTCTCCAGATGCGTTGCCGGTACACAAGAGGGAACCATGAAATATAGATCGAGCGGCAAGGCTTGGGCACAGTTCAGCATATATTTTACGCCGGCAAGCCCTTTGACATTGGCTATTTCATGAAGGTCGGTTACTATAGCGCAGATACCTCGAGGCACAACTGCCTGAGCATAGCCAGCGATATGGAGCATGGAGCTTTCTGGGTGTACATGGCCATCGATTAAGGCTGGTGATAGGTATTTCCCTTTTACATCGATTACATCTTTGCCGAGTTGATAATCGCCGATGCCGGCGATCCTGTCACCATAGATAGCGACATTGCCCTCCTCGATCTCGCCACTCAGGGTGTTCACAATCTTGGCGTTGGAAAAGAGGAGGTCTGCTGGCGCTTCTCCCTTGGCTACTGAGATCAAACATTCAATGCTCATGATTAATCCTCCAGGACGCAAAGGTCGGGAAGGTTGCGGAACCTCTCATTGTAGTCCAGGCCATAGCCCACCAAGAACTTGTCGGGCACGGTGAAACCAATGTAAGCAATGTCGATGGGTGTTTCTCTTCGGGAGGGCTTGTCGAACAGGACACATAGCTTTAATGATAAAGGTTTTTTCTTACGCAAGTAATCCATGAAAAATCTCAGTGTTAGCCCGGTATCAATGATGTCTTCGATAACCAGTACATCCCTCCCTTTAATCGGGAAGCGAAGCCTCTGCACCACTTTGACCTTGCCAGAGGTTACATTTGCCGAGCCGTAGCTTGAGAGACCGATGAAGTCGAGCTCCACCGGGATTTTGAGGAGGCGTATGAGGTCAGCCATAAAGACGAACGAGCCCTTGAGAATGCCCAGGAGAAGAGGGCATTTCCCCTGGTAATCCGTGCTGATCTGCTGGGCCAACCTCGCCACCCCCTTCGCTATTTCTTCCTTGGTGTATAGCACTTTGGGTTGCTGGGCAGCGGTCAAAAGGATTCCTCCTTATAGTAGCTCTGGAGGGAGCTCCATCATCTCGTAGCAGGGACAAACCTCGTCGTCACTTGATGGGGGGAAAGCGCAGTGGTCGAGGTGCATTCCGGGGGACCACCCTGGCATCTCATTTTCCTCAATGTCACACCAGTGCTCCTGGTAGTCTGTAGCCGGGTCATAATCGCCCAATAAGTGGTGTTTGCATGTGTTACAGCGCCCCGGAGGAACAATGATTATCTCCATTCTGCCCCAATTATATTTGTAGGGCTGCCCTTTGTCTAGCTGGCGTGCTAGGCAG
>CAZYLE010000306.1:860-2003 GCA_964648675.1 uncultured Dehalococcoidales bacterium | reverse complement strand
ACCAAGCTATGCTCTCAGCAGGATGCCACAGCAGGGTAGTGGTATCAGGCTCGTTGCGGAGCCCAGACGGTATCAGAACAAGGAGATCCGGCGCATCGAGTACAACGGCGATGGCTTACCCACCTTAATAGAGATCACACGGGACTACGCAATCACGTGAGGACCCATGGTAGATCAGATTGAAATACCAAGTTTGCCAGAGGTAAAAGTCACCCGGGATGGCAAGCCCGTGGATACCAGCGCTATCGACAACTACGATGCCTTTATGAGTTTCCTCATGCTCAGCTCAATCGCCGCGAACACTGCTAAAATGAGGCGCTATTATGAGGACAGAACTTCCATAGGAGAAGTTCAAAATTTTGAGCTGGCCGTAACACCAACCCCTCTTGAGATCAAGTGCTATCCCTCTCAGTCAATTTATGTGGTCAATGATGGACCAGGGGACATATTTGTCACCATAAACGCCCTGACTAGAACTCCTACTCATCTTCATCTCCACGATGAGATGACGGATGATTTTCAGACTCATAAGCTATATTGTTTCTATGTCTGGAGCGCCCCAGGGACAGTAGCTACAGCTCGAGCTAAGGTTAAACAATAAGGGAGGTGATATGGCAGATTTTACATCACTAATAATGCAGGCAAATCACGGAACTCAAGCTGCACCTGTCTGGGTAGAAGTTGGCCCAACTGCTAACCATGAGGTGCGATGGTCAGACTTAGCCACACAGAAGGATATTGCGTCGGCAGCATGGGCGGCAATGATAAGGCCGGCTGCCACCGCGATTGTAAGCTATACCTATGCTTACACGGCAGATGCAACAGGCAATGGCTTCATCTCTAATGCCGGTGCTATTGACTGCCCTGCCTATGCTGAGACCAACTATATGTGGGCTAGGTGGAACTGGGATAATACGGGCACATTCGCATCCGCTCCGATCTTCACTGCTTATCCCACCGGCGCACACGGAGCAATTGTCAGAGACGATGGTAGTCTTCTAGGTGGCAAGATAGCGGATACTGGAGGAGGTGGTTATAGCTATTTGAAGGGTAATGCCTTTGGTAGAGTGGTTAGTGCGGGTGATCCTGCAGCCGCTCCTGCTAATCCTCCTGTCGTGACCGATGGCACCGTGGGTTCAGTAT
>CAZYLE010000306.1:0-850 GCA_964648675.1 uncultured Dehalococcoidales bacterium | reverse complement strand
GCGCCATTTACGCCTGCCGCCACTACTGCTGACCAGTGGAACCTTCACTTCGCTTTGTTCACTGGACCAAACATGACCCCTGCTACTTATACAGTAGTGATGACGCTACGGTACACCTGGACATAGGAGGCAATTATGTATTCCAAAACAGCAAAAAAGAAGCCCAGTGCTCTTGCCAAGGCTGGCGCTCTAGTGCTGGCGCCAGCCACAGGCAGTGCTCCACAGAATGCGCTTGCCGCTATATGCGATGGCTGTGGAGCGGAACTATGGATACTCAGTGAGTTCCAGGACAAACTGAAAGAGGGTAATCATAGAACCTTTTGCCTTAACTGCCTTCTAGCAAGGAAAATAATATAGGAGGTGGCTATGAACCCAGTTATAGCGGCCATGATCAGGGCCTCGGGTCGTTCATGGTGGCAGGCAAGGTATAGTACTGGGAAGGTGCTGAGTGAGTGGGACACGCTGACAAATAAATTCCATTTGCCCTTCAAGTCCAACGGCTCCTCTCGCTGGGAGGACATACCCAAAGCAAACATGGTCGGCCTACGCCTGCTATGCCCCAATGGTATGGCAGGGGAATTAGAAGCTCCAGAAGGACATAAGTTCTTTCAGCTGAAGGTCGGCGGCATTGCAGTCAGCATGGGATTTGTTGGAGACGTAAAGGGTGTTAGTAGGTACTGCGATGCTCATATTATTGGAGTGGTATTGAATGAAAATGGAGACTGCTTCTGCCGGGCCTGGGAGATGAAGGAGAGAAGGTTGATTGAGTTCAGGGACAATATCTTCGACTTCAAGTACAGGAAGATTGGGAAATTGAGTTTGGACGTGCAGCAGTTGAAGGTTTGAGCAT
>CAZYLE010000305.1:0-2011 GCA_964648675.1 uncultured Dehalococcoidales bacterium | reverse complement strand
ATGTCCCAGGTCCCTATGTCATAGATAATGACTTCATGATTCTTCTTAGCTAGGGTGGTGGCTACAGTTGAACCTATGAATCCGGCGCCGCCGGTGATTAATACCTTCATTGCTATGCTCCTTGTTTGAATGTAACGCTACACACTGGAGAAGAATTCCTTTACCTTCTCTGCGATGTAGTCCATTTCGCCTTTAGTCAGGCCCGGATACATTGGCAGCGTCAAGACTTCCTGGCTAATCTTCTCAGTTACCGGCAAGTCACCGCTTTTGTATCCGAACTTTCGGCGATAAAACAGGCTCAGGTGAATCGGGTCAAAATAGACCTTTGCCCCAATCCCATTTTGGTTTAGATATTCCTTCAACCTGTCTCTGCCACCCCCGCCGGCCTTAAGTCTAATGGTATACATTTGATAGACATGGAAGTAGCCCTGGGGCTCCTTAGGAATTTCAATTTCCTCTATCTTTGACAATCCCTTGCTTAGATAGTCAGCGTTTTCTCTTCTCATGTGGATAACCTGGTCTAGCTTGTCCATCTGAGACAATCCCAATGCGGCGGTCATGGTTGACATTCTGAAGTTGTACCCCAGAGTTACATACTCCATTTGTTCTGTGGAAGAGAAGTAATCGCTCGTTTCCGCCCTGCCGTGGTTGTATATTAACCTCGCTTTTTCATAGACATCTCTGGAGTCTGTAAAAATCATGCCACCCTCTCCCATGGTAATCACTTTTGGGGAACAGAAGCTGAGAATAGCAGAATCACCTAAGCTCCCGACTTTCTTGTTGTTGACCATGGCACCAAGGGACTCAGCAGCGTCTTCTATCAGAATCAAGCGGTGCTTGCCTGCAATGAGCTTCAGCTTCTCAACGTGACAGGGTGAGCCACCATAATGAATGGGCATAAGGGCTTTCGTCTTAGGGGTGATTCTCTTTTCTACGTCCACAGGGTCGAGCCCATAGGTCTCACCTTCAATTTCGGCGAAGACAGGCTTAGCACCAACAAAGAGAGGGGCATTGGCTGTGGCGATAAAGGTGAATGAGGGAACGATAACCTCATCCTCTTTGCCTATGTCGTGTGCTGCGAGTATAACATGCAAAGCCGAGGTGCCTGAATTTAGGGCCAGGGCGTATTTTACCCCTACGTATTCAGCGACCCTCTTCTCAAATTCCTTGATCTCGGGCCCTATGGCCCAGTACATACCTTTCTTAACGACTGAGCTAACTTTTTCTACATCATGTTCATCCCAGTATATTTTGAATAGGGGTATGTTTTGCATCGCTTTCTGCTCCTTTACAAATGTCTTTTGTAAGTCAATCCTGCATCCTCTGCTCTAAGGCAATGAGAATCTCTGAAGAGAGCTTGGTTATCTTATCCTTTCCTCTCTCCTATAGATGTGCGGGCCGGCCCTTGCTGGCGTTCTCTCTTCATTGGGCAGTTCATAAATTGCCATCTCTAAGCGCACTCCAATTTACCACCAGACTAGTACCGCGGGCATTTGGCTTGACTTGATACACGCCTATCTTCAGCCCTGGTCGCTTCCAAAGGTGAATACGCCATGAAGGCTTAATATATAGCTTTAGGGCAGTGGAGTCAAGACGAGTTATTGAGAATCAGCATCTAGGAGAACCAGGAAGTAGGAACTTCGCTTTTTTGCCTCTGATAACACGCTCTGGATGGCACGGCAATAGGCTCTCTTCACTTCATTACCCTCCGACCGTTACAGCAAGCAGCTCTCTATCCTGTGTACTCGGAATAGCAAGCCGTAACATGATTCATTGCAGGCCTGAGCTTGCTGGGCTATACTTGATTAGCCTTTCGGATAATAAATCGATGAAAGTCTTAGTCACCGGCGGGGCGGGTTTTATAGGGTCACACCTGGTTGATGCCTTGATACAACGAGGTCACAAAGTGGTTGTGGTGGACAACTTGTCTACCGGTCGCTTGGAAAATGTCAACCCGGCAGCAACATTCTATCAGGCGGATATTTGCAGCCCCGAACTGGAGAAAACATTC
>CAZYLE010000304.1:0-2019 GCA_964648675.1 uncultured Dehalococcoidales bacterium | reverse complement strand
CCTGATGGCTGGAATTACATCTTATGGTGCCTATATACCGTTGCATCGGATGCCTCGCACGCAAATTGCTGCGGCGTGGGAGGTGCCACCGCAGGGCGGCGAGAAAGCGGTGCGAAACTTCGATGAAGACAGTATAACCATGGCGACCACTGCGGCAATCGATTGCCTCAATGGCATCGACCGTTCGACAATTGACGGTGTATATTTCGCTACAAGCACCTCTCCTTACACCGAGAGGCAGGGTTCAACAATAATCGCCAGTGCACTTGATCTGCGCAGCGACATCCGCACCGCCGATTTCACAAACTCCCTCAGGTGCGGAATGGAGGCAGTGGCCGCAGCCATGGATGCCATCAATGCCGGAGCGGCGAACAGCATCATGGTGACGGTGGCCGACACCCGTATCGGCGCTGCCCAGGGCGACTTCGAGCAGTCCTTCGGCGATGGCGCTGCCGCCCTCCTGATAGGTAAGGATAATGTCATCGCCACCATGGTGGGCAGCTATACCATGACTGCCCCTATCATGGACAGATGGAGGGCACAGGGAGATATCTTCGTCCGCGCCTGGGAAGACCGATGGACCCTTGATGAAGGCTATTCCAAAATGCTCCCCCAGGCTGTGGCTGCACTGTTAAAGAAACTTGGTCTCGAACCAAAAGACCTGGCTAAGGCGGCGTACTATGGACCCAACGGCAGGAGGCACGGAGCGCTAGCCAGAACAATGAAACTCGATCCCGCTCAGGCTCAGAACTGCCTGTTCGATACTGTGGGCGATACCGGTGCCGCCCAGTGTCTGATGACACTGGTGGCGGCACTTGAAGAAGCCAAGGCGGGAGACAAGATACTTTGTGCTGGCTACGGCAATGGGGCTGATGCCTTCGTGGTACAGGTAACCGACGCCATAGAAAAGGTAAGGGACAGGCGAGCGATTAAACGTCATCTGGAATCGAAGAGACCTATCCCCAGCTTTGCCAAATACCTGCGCTGGCGTGAACTGGTAACCCTGGAAGCGGCGGCTCGACCGGAGAGAATACCCACCTCCGTATCGGCACTATGGCGGGATACTATGTCGGTCCTCCCTCTTTATGGTTCCAAGTGTAAAGCTTGCGGAACTCAGCAGTACCCTCCACAGAGGGTGTGCATCTTCTGTAAGGCAAAAGACCAGATGGAACCGGTCAGATTATCCGATCACAAAGCGACGATCTTCACCTTCACCCATGATAACCTGGCTGCCTCGGCAGACCCGCCCAATACTATTACCGTAGTCGACTTCGACGGAGGTGGCCGCGGTATCTTCAATATGACCGATCGAGAGCCAGCAGAGGTTCAAGTCGGTCAAAAGGTGGAAATGACATTCAGGAAGCTCTACTTCGATCGCGGTATCCACAACTATTACTGGAAGACTATGCCCGCAAGAGAATAGAACAGAAAACGATAAGGGGGGAAGTAAAATGGCTGTTGGCATAAAGGATAGAGTTGCCATTGTCGGCATGGGCTGCACCAAGTTCGGGGAGAACTGGGGAATGAGCGCCGACGATATGCTGGTCGAAGCCGCCTATGAGGCCTATGAAGATGCCGGAATCGAGCCGAAGGATATCGATGCAATCTGGTACGGGACCTGTTGGTCAGGCGAGACTGGGGGGCCACTGGCCGGGGCGTTAAAGCTACAGTACGCTCCAATAACCAGGGTGGAAAACGCCTGCGCTACAGCATCGGATGCCTTGCGAAATGCGTCCTACGCGGTGGCGGCTGGGGTGTGCGATATCGCCCTCGCTATCGGGGTCGAGAAGCTAAAGGACAGTGGCTTCAGCGGACTCGGTGCAGCGGGAGGGATTATGACCGCTGGAGTGAGGCCAAGTACCACGGCTCCGGGGATGTTTGCCATGATGGCCACCAAGTACTTCTCCCGCTATGGCCTGAGCCCTGATGAAGGGAAAAGAATGATCGGCATGGTCTCGGTGAAGAGCCACCATAACGGCACCCTGAACCCAAAGGCCCATTTCCAAAGGGAGGTAAGCC
>CAZYLE010000303.1:1619-2029 GCA_964648675.1 uncultured Dehalococcoidales bacterium | reverse complement strand
GCATGCCTTTGATCCACCACGCCCAGTCTTTCTTCGTTCTGCGCTCGGTGGCCACCACGTGGCGTTTGCCGGTCAAAGGTTCCACTTCGAGAAAGATATCTGCAACACCGTTGCGGACGTATTCATGATCCACCCGTGCCGGTCTGCCCGGCACGCAGGTTATCGCCTCGTGCACTTCCCCGATGAGTTGTTTGCAGGTTTCATCCATGCATACCACCGGATAATCAGGATCGTACGCCAACTCATATATGGCAATGACATCTTCCATATTAGCTACGAAGGCACCGCTCTCCTTCGGCGGGATTTTCCAGTACTTCCGGAGGTGAGGCTTAAGTTCGTTTTTTTTAGTATGCGCTGTACGGTCATGTGGGATATACTCGGGGTCAGGTTCAGTTCGACCGCCTTTTCAG
>CAZYLE010000303.1:1074-1609 GCA_964648675.1 uncultured Dehalococcoidales bacterium | reverse complement strand
CCAGCGATGCCGACCCTCCGGCGTTTCCGAACAAGCCAATGTGATCAGTCGCGCCTCAAAAGCACCATCAAAAGTCACTCCGCGGGGCGGCTTTTCCGGTTGCCTGCGCTCCAACGCCGCTGCCAGCCCCTCTTCCACGAAGCGTTTCTTCAGGTGTTCAATGGTGCGAGGCGTCACCCCCATGGCCTCTGCAGTATCGGCTACGGTCCAGGCAGGCCCCTGTGGGCCCGTATCACACAGGAGCAAAGAGCGTGCGTAGAAAAATCGTTTTGCATTGGTCTTGGCCGTCCTCGTCATGGCTTCAAGTTCCTGTCGTTCTTGTTCCGTTAACGTCACCCGGTAGCGTGGCTTCATGGCAATCCCCTCCTTCGGGATTTACCATGATTATACCACACAATTACGAAGAATCATATGTTACATGGTACTAGAGAAGAACTCAACTATGTAACGTGTAGCTCCTGCGGACATATCTGGATACCAGAGGGTGTAGGGCCCCTCGAATGTGACCTAGCTGTAAGAGCGTCAGGGGGAACAA
>CAZYLE010000303.1:0-1064 GCA_964648675.1 uncultured Dehalococcoidales bacterium | reverse complement strand
CTACGAATAATTATATGTTACATGATACTAGTCTCGGCTGATGCGGGGTGTTTACTTGCATCGGATGCGCTTACTTCAATTAACGCCGGAACGTATTCGACTTGATATGTTCTGGGGCTCTTCCCAGAGGCATCAGGAATGACCATCGGCATGTTCTTCTTAGGTGCCAGAAGCGTCACATAAGTAAACCTGAAGTGTGAGTCGTCTACTATGCGAGGCCCAGCAATTTCGTAGAATAATCGGCATTCGAAAGAGAAGTTGGCAATATTGTTCTTGACAGTGACCTTTCTGTAGTCGTCAGTAGAGCCATTGCAGCCCGTGATAAAGAGCATGCCTAGAAGGAGTACTATTATGACCAATCTGCAAAAGACGCGTATGCTGCCAGTCAAAACTGGATCTGCCAAAAACACTCTATCTGTTTCTGACATTTCCTTCACCTCTTGTCGCCGGAGATACCAGGCCACAGCAAGCACCCAACGCAAGTGGCCTTCTTGCTGGTTTTAGTGACGATAGATAACATTATACATGACTTTCAGGGCATAACTGCTGCGCGGCACGTTGTTGTGATAGGACATGGTGCGCGCTACCCTGTAGATATCCGCACAGAACTGGCCAGGTCGTCCCATCTGATTCGCGACCCACATCCCGGCCCGCTCATACCACGGTTGTGAAATGTACGAAAAGCTTACGCCCTCCCATCCAGGCCGCCCCCGGCCATGGACAAGGCTGGCGCGGTTCCATATGTCGGCCAAGGAGATTTTGATACCAGCATCTCCGAGTTTCCTTGGCAGGTCATTTAGCGCCCTAGAATCGTAGTTCAATATTACCCGGGACTGTAGAGTACCCCCCGGGCATTCCATCAGGATGGCACTCCTAAGCTCATCCCTAACAGAGGAAGCGATAATGTCTGGATTTTCAGCAAGGCGGACCAGGAACAAGATATCCCGCCCATAGGCTAAGGCCGAGCCATTGAGACTATGAATTATAGGCCTGTACTTCTGCCAAAACGACGGCGACTTCAAATTAAAGATTGCGAATATGGGAAAGCTGCAGCACGCAGCCCG
>CAZYLE010000302.1:0-2032 GCA_964648675.1 uncultured Dehalococcoidales bacterium | reverse complement strand
CATCTTCTCCAATCCTATGTTCTCTGTTTGAAGCATACCTGAAAGGGCGGCGCCAGAGTCTACGCCAGCCATTACCAGCTCATTCAGTTCCGAAGGTATAGCGAAGTCAAAGGTGTCTAAGATTACACAGACTGCTACCGGAGAGTAATCGTTGCCCCTCACATAGCGACCTTGCTCCGGCGGATAACCGTCTGGTGGTTTTACTTTTAGCATGATGTTCTACTTTTGCTTATCATGGCTTCAAGGCAGCCCGCTGCTTGCGCTGGGAATCACTCTTTTCTTCAGCTTTTCCAACGACACAGCCTCAACTCTGTATCCAGAGCAGCGCATAAGACAACACCGCTCTTATTTCCGGCACCCCAAAATAGCCTCCCCTGGTTAGGACCTTCTACAGGAAAGGCACATGGTGTGCCGGTTACTACCTGGAGAACTGTTGCCTTACACGGAGTTGCCATTTGTCTGCTAGCACTTAAACGTACATGGTGAGCAATCCACAACCTCGAGAACCACTCCCCCACCAGCCACACTGCCGACGATGTCGGATACTACTACTGCGACTGTAACGTCAACGGACTCATTCGGGGCAGTCCAGGTAATCACAGGGCCCTCCCCGGAAATCTCGCCGCCATCGCATGACCAGTCGTAAAACAGTTCGATGCTCGTGTCTGAAACAATGCACTCGATATCATACTTTTGCTCTCTCCCAACCAGATACTTCTCGCCGGACTTCTTCAGGTAGCAATGACCGTAACGGTCTTTTGTGATAAGCAAGGTTGCGATAATTGGTGGTTGTTCTGTGGCTACGATAATATGCAGCGAATCCGTAGCTGAGCCACCATCTACGTCCTTAACCACAACCGTGATGTCGTATATACCAGCTTCTTGGGGAGCAGTCCAGCTTACAGCCGAGCCTGTGCCGGAAATATTACCAGCGGTGGCTGTCCACTGATAAGTCAGTTCATCGCCATCGGGGTCTGTAGCGTCACACGTCACCTGGACACTATCTGAAGGAGTGATCCAGTCTGCGGCAGCTACCAGGCTCGTAATGATTGGCGGGCTTCCCACTCTGATAGTTACGTGACTCACGACTTCGCCACCGCGTGGATCGGTCACCGTCACTGTAACCTTGTAGGAGCCTGCGGAGTCAGGAGCAGTCCAGTTGACCGTAGCTCCTTCCCCAGTTATTTCACCTGCGCTAGCAGACCAGTCATAGATTAGCTCATCGTCATCCCCATCGGGGTCTGTAGCATGACACGTAATCTGGCAGCTTCCCGAGGGGAGAACTTCGTTTGGCCCAGCTCCCAGGCTAATGATAGCTGGCCCGCGGTTGGCTAGCATCGTGTAAGATAGGATGGAAGCTACCGCTATGGCCGCCGCGATTCCCGCGATTACCAGATATCTCTTGTTCCTATTAACTACTCTCCCCTGCTTCTTTATTGATTTCCTCTTCTTCATTGGTTTCCCTCACTGGAGTCTTTGTTGATTCAGGCCTGTATCCAGACCACGACAAGGTAGATTCCCACACCTATGAAGATGATGGAAACTGACACACGAATGATTTTCTCAGCGCGGGTGACCGCATTAAGCCAGGTCGAAACCCTGGCTACACCGAGGGATATAAGCACGCCGAATACTAAGACCGGTAGTCCGGTGCCGATGGCATATACCGCAGGCAGTGCCACGCCGCCAGCGGATTTGAGGGACAAAGGTATCAATACTCCAAAGAACAGGGCAGCGCTGTAAGGGCAAAAGGCTAGGGCAAAAAGAGCACCTAACAGGAATCCCCCTATCATCCCCCAGTCGGCGACCTTCCTTCCTATTGAAGACAATCTTCCTCCTCCCAAACTAAAGGGCATCCTGTTTATACTCAACATTATCACACCTATCACTATTAGAAGTGGTCCCAGGGCTTGCTCGCCGAAATCCTGGAGAAATGAGGCTACTCCGGGGATTTCAACGCCAGCCACGATGATTATGACGCCAATGATGGAATAAGAAAACATGCGCCCCAGCGTATAGAGCGCTCCAGTCA
>CAZYLE010000301.1:0-2036 GCA_964648675.1 uncultured Dehalococcoidales bacterium | reverse complement strand
AGCGAGTGGTATACCAAATCAGGGAAATTTAATTCTGAGGAGGTGTTACGTCGTTGGATTGAAAAAGGAAAACTGGCTTTACAGAAAGGATTTGATGGACTTCGTTTTAGCGGGAATACTTCTTGGCTTCAGCGTGAAGCTTGGGAGCAGTTCGCTGACTATGAGCAGGCGGTGGACAGAGTCATCGGCGGACATCGGATGATTGCCATCTGTTCCTATTGTATGGACAAATGCATGGCCTCCGACGTGATAGCTTTGGTTAATAACCATCGATTTACTCTTTTTAGCCAGAAAGGTAACTGGGAAGTTGCCGAGAGTGCCCATCTTCAGCGAGTAGAGCAGGTCCTGCAGCAGAGTAAAGAACGTTACCATGTACTGGCCGAGAATGTGTCGGATGTGATTTGGACAGCGGATGTCAACGCTCCTAACCGGGTCAACTATGTGAGTCCTTCTATTACAAGTCTGCTCGGTTATAGTGTTGAGGAAGCAATGGCTAAGAGCATGGAAGAGGTCTTTGAACCTAGTTCAGTTGAGGCTGCTATGAAAGCTCTCGCAGAAGAACTTGATATGGAAAACATGGAGCGGAAGGATCTGTCTAGGTCTCGGACGCTTGAGCTAGAGATGAAACGTAACGATGGCTCTACAGTCCCGGTTGAAGTCAAATACAGTTTCGTACGCGGGTCTGATGGCCGTCCTGCTGAAATTGTGGCGGTAGCACGTGATGTAAGCAACCGCAAAGAGGCAGAGCTAGAGATCAAGCAGAGCACTCAGCGACTAATAAGAGCCATGGAAGATACTATACAAGCTATGGCCATGATAGTCGAAATGAGAGACCCTTATACTGCCGGCCATCAGCGACGAGTAACCCAACTTGCCTGTGCTATAGCCCAGGAGATTGGGCTTTCACCAGACCAGATTACGGGACTCCGCTTGGCGGGTACTATTCATGATATCGGCAAGGTGCGTGTCCCTGCCGAAATTCTTACCAATCCTGACGGATTATCTGACGCCGAATACACTATTATAAAAATGCACCCCGTGTTAGGCCATGAAATATTGAAGACCATCGACTTGCCATGGCCTATTGCTAAAATCATCCATCAACATCATGAAAGGATGGACGGTTCTGGATATCCATCAGGCCTATCAGGGAAAGATATTATCATAGAAGCAAGAATCCTGGCTGTAGCTGATGTTGTTGAGGCGATAACCTCCCACCGTCCTTACCGACCAGCACATGGCATAGACAAGGCATTAGAGGAGATGTCACGGAACAAGGGCAAGCTTTACGACCCTGATGTAGTAGATGCTTGCTTAAAACTCTTCTCTCAGCAAAAGTTCAGCTTCAAGTAAGATACTGAAGTGACCTAAGTATCTTTGTGCTAGCCAGGATTACTGGTAGCTGCCAAAGTGCTCGGTCTGTGTAGCTATCTCCACTGAGCACTGATGCAACCCTTGCGTCTCTAGGTCGATTAGCTGTCTCTACCTTCTGGTTGGCACTCATACCTAACTCCAAGCTACGCCCGTTAAAATAGAAGAGACAAGAGACAAAACGCTCTCGGCTATCGCACGTCTTACTGCTTCATGTGACACGCCATATTCGTTTGTCGGTTGTCGCAGGCTTTGAATCCTATGGCGCTCGGCCAGCTCAGGCACGAGTCGACTTGGCAACTTTCCTTTATCCCTGACCACTGAAACAGCAGGAGTGTATACTGGAAAGAGGCCGATTTCGAGGTATTGAAGATATGAATCCAAATCCCCTCGGGGTCGCTTCTTCATTAGACAATCTACCAACCAGGAGTCTTCCCATAGTTCTTGTCGCAAAATCTACTATTATTTAACTTCGTGGTGGATAATTCGAGGCTGCGTCACGAGATAATCAATAATCCGACCAATATAAAGGCAGCGATAGGTGGCAAAGCTGGCATCGGCTTTCCCTTTAGAAATATCGCCTGAACCGCATAGACGCTAACCAGTCCCAGTAATCCGAGTACCGCAATAATAGCCGCTGGCTTCAAGCCCTGGGTAAAATAAAC
>CAZYLE010000300.1:0-2046 GCA_964648675.1 uncultured Dehalococcoidales bacterium | reverse complement strand
CGGATGAATCAGTACGGCAAGAGATAGATAACCTCACATTGGGTTACAAGAACAAGGCAGAGTACTTCGTAGAAAAGCTGGCGCACGGGGTAGGCACTATCGCGGCGGCATTCTATCCCAAACCGGTCGTTGTACGTATGAGTGACTTCAAGACCAATGAATATGCAAGTCTTGTAGGAGGACGCTACTTCGAACCCGAAGAGGAGAATCCAATGATTGGCTTTCGCGGGGCCTCTCGTTACTATGATGAGAGATACAGGGAAGGCTTTGCGCTCGAGTGCAAGGCGATGAAACGAGTTCGAGAAGAGATGGGGTTGACCAATCTAGTTATTATGGTTCCCTTCTGCCGGCGAATAGACGAGGCGGAGAGAGTCCTGGCGGAACTGGCAAAGAACGGCCTGGGACGAGGCGAAAACGGCCTCGAGATATATGTGATGTGCGAGATTCCAAACAATGTCATCTTGGTTGACGAATTCAGCAAGCTATTTGACGGCTTCTCGATTGGATCCAATGACCTGACCCAACTTGTTTTGGGCGTTGATCGCGACTCAGCGCTGTTAGCCCATGATTTTGACGAGCGAGACCCAGGCGTGATGAGAATGCTCTCGATGGCTATTCAAGGAGCCAGTAGGAACCATCGCCATTGCGGACTCTGCGGGCAAGCGCCGAGCGATTATCCTGAGTTCGCGGAGTTTCTGGTGAAAGAAGGGATACATTCAATGTCCCTCAATGCAGACTCGGTAATGAAGATTACTCTCAAGGTACTGGATATGGAAAGAAGGCCAAAGTCATAAGACGACGCCTCCCAATTCACAAAAACGTTAGCCTGTTCAACAAAGTAGTATGGCCGACAGATCGACTCGCAAAAAAAGTGACCTGCCCCTGATTATTGTACTGCTTCCAAAGCTAGACCTACCGGCGTTTAGATTGGCTGTATAGCTTCTGGAGTTGGAGGACGATACCCCACAGGGCGATGTGGGCGGTAATGATCTGCTCCGGCTTAAATGCCTTCCCGCGCATACAGCCCCCCCTTTCTAATCAATCCAAGTCTAACATTTAGCTGGACCGATTTCCGGGGGGGCAGCTCAGCACCACGCAGGAAAGTTGGCTGGCTGAGTTCAAGAGCCGATATCTAGACCTCTTCCTCAGCGAAAAGGAATGGCAACGTTGAACATTCTGGACAAATGTGGACGCAATGCCCAAATGTTGGATTCGACCAATCGTTTCGTTCCAGGCATCCCGCACGGCTTGCTTATCAGTGACCTTTTCAACACGTAGTTGCCGCAGTTCAGTCAGTTAGGGATAGGTTACTTAGATAGATACTCCTACCTGCTCAGTGGGTATTGCTGTGGGGGTATAAGCGATTCTAAGTCTGTGCCTCAAGAATGCTTTTCAAGTTGCTAACACTCTTCTTTGTCTCCTTGCGCATCGACCTCACCACCATCGGCGAAAACAGCTTGAGGAGCCCGCTAACTTTCATATCGTACACGATGGTAAACTTTACGCGTCCCTCCACGGGGTCATAGGTCACGTGCTCTTCAATGGTCATGGGCCCGCAGGTAATATTCTTACCCCACTTCCTATTCGGCTCGTATTCCGTGGCCTTTGCAGTCCACTTCATACTGAGACCCATCATGCGGCTAGTCCCTGTGAACGTGGTGCCGACACCCCAGGGTCCCTGGGACGTTTGCTCCGCTTCCAGTATAATCGACTGCCACTTCGGCCAGCTCTTCGCATCAGTGGTGTAGGCGAACACCTTGTCGACCGGACGCTTGATCTCCACGCTTTCTTCGATTCTTGCCATCTAGCCTCCTCCCTTAATGAATGTCCAGTCTAATCTGGGATTTTCCATTTCAGTTGCAGGGGTGGAACAACCCTCCACCGTCTCAGCTTTGTGGCAGTGATTGTGCACCACCTGCGCTTCTGTGTCAAGCCCAGCCGGCAAGCTCGGGAAATGACTTTTGGCGCACCCATTGGCTGCGCGGGTATCTCGCGGTCAGCTTCCCTGCCCTTTGGCGACCTCAGGCGAACCTTTCTCTAGAATGT
>CAZYLE010000299.1:0-1991 GCA_964648675.1 uncultured Dehalococcoidales bacterium | reverse complement strand
CGTAACGCTTGGTCAGTCCGGATACCTCGAAGGCAATGGTATTACCTGATTTCATTTAACTGGTTCGTCGTGATTTTCTTGAGCCGTGTCCCTCTTTTTTGATAGGGAGAGCGCTGGCCACTTGCTTCTGGACCTCAATTAAGGCTTCCTGATTCATAAAATAGTGAACGCGGTAACCGCGCCTTTCGCCTTTGACCAGACCTGCGGACTTAAGTACTCTGAGATGTTGGGACACCGCTGACTGTGTTATTCCCAGTCGATAGGCGAGAGCATTCACACAGAGGGCATTTGGGCCTTGTTGCTGGGACAGAAGTCGCAGCAGCTTAAGCCGCGTCGGATCCGCTAGCACTCCGAAAAGTGCCGCTTGTTCCTCAGTGTCCATGGTTTCTTTCTTTTGGAACATCAAACCTCTATAAGTAATCGCTTATATACTTATACTAACATTAAAAAGAAAAGGGATTCAACATTTTCCTATGACTCCCTGCTTATAGGACGCAGAACTCCAGGTGGCCACATGGTCGAAGTCCTGCGCAGTTAGGTCAGACTTCTACGAGCGGTAACCGAGTGAAACAAGAAAGGAAAGGGACTGGCAATTCTGAATTCAGTAATACCAATCTTCCTAAAAATCTCCCTTATTTCGTCGGGTGAATAGGAGGCCCTCATGGATTCTATCTCTCTGCCTCTGAGTGGTAAGGAACACAGCCACCCGATCCTTTTAAAATCGTAGATGTAAAGCATACCGTTATCTTCTACAACATTCCAGAGATTGCCGAGAGAATTCTCGGGTGCCTTCCAGTGGTGTAGCGAGAAAGTGGAATAGACGAAATTGAATTTCCCCAATTTCTGCAACATTTTTTCATCGCTTACATCACCTACTAGATATTGTATTCTGTTCTCAAGCCCGTTTTTACTGATATATTCATTGGCGACAGTCGCCATACCCGGCGAGATATCAATCGCGGTGATGCTTACTCCGGGATTTTGCCGGGCCACCATGAGAGCTAGCAAACCAGGCCCGGCTCCCGCTTCCAAGTAATTCCCCGATATATGATTGACTTTGATATCTTCTAATATAGTTCGATACATAAGGCCGGCATATTTCTTATGCCTTTCCGCGTATTCATGGGCGTTATCTATATCCGAGAGTGCTTCTTGCGCTGTTTTGCCCATAACATCATCCTCTTTAGCACGAGTTCTTTTCAATTTCTCTCAGTTTCAAGTCGATCATTGTTTCAATACCAACATGTGCTGCCGCTCGTAGGTCATCCAAAGCTTCCGCCTTTGTCTTTCCCAGGCCGATACTAGTCAAAGGTTGCCAGATGCAATAGTAACTTCGGCTATCGTCATCACAGGCAACCATTATTTCATCATAGGGTAGCCGTTCCATATGACTCGGTTCTAGTCGAAAAATTTCTTTTTACTTGAAGCTGCGGCCAGAGGAGCTATCGCTATCCACAGCGTAATGTTTATCAGCATGGCTGTGACGTAGTTAATATCCATACTGCTGCCCAGCCTCGCAGCGATGGCATCCCAGAGAAGCATAAGGAAGAACGAACTCAAGAAGAAACCCGGTATCGCCGCCAATATTCTGAAGTAACCCATTTCAGCCCTCCTTTGTTTTATTCTTGCAGCACAGACTCGATTGCTTGATAGGCCTGGGAAAGAATCTGGCGAATCTGGTCTGCTTTGTCGGCATCCAGCCTGCGAAAGCTGTTGCCAAGCAAATCTTCGAGCGCATGAAACTCCTTCATTACCATGATCATCCGGCCAATATTCTTAAAACTCCATTTATGTTTCATCTGTCTTCTCACGCCGTCGGCGATATCACTCTGATTCTCCAGAAACTTGAGACCTTCTTCCGTAATCGAGTAAACCTTTTTGCCTTCTTGCTCGTTGGAACTGGCATATCCCATTTCTTCCAGCATTTGCAGAGTAGGGTAGATGACTCCGGGGCTCGGCTTGTAGAAGCCGTAGGACATCTCCTCAAGCTC
>CAZYLE010000298.1:0-2072 GCA_964648675.1 uncultured Dehalococcoidales bacterium | reverse complement strand
GACGTGTCGGGGGGATACTCCCTGGAAAGCAAAGCCACTCTCACTATCTGGCCCCACCCTTGGAGTAGACTTCAAATGTTGGGCTGGAATATATCTTATGATAGTTGCCACTTTCGACCGCCGCCAAATCCTCGTTAAAACGGTTGTCCTCAAAAGAAAGGTCATAGCGCATCGCCACATGATAGTACCCTGTATTACGAAATACGATCATATGCGGCGGTTTCCCGCTCAGGTCAAGTCTGCTTGGAGTATAGAGGTCAATGAATTGGGCCTGGTCCAGGGACGGCTGTGCATACAGTGCCAACTGGGGCAGCCCTGTTCCAGCTAGAGTCATTCCCTCCAAGGAGCCTTCTTCAACCAGGAACTTCAAGCCAGCTTCCTCCGATTCGGGAAAACTGCTGTAGGCATCTATGCTGTATGCCACAACTGGAAATGATAGCGCCAAGAACAACACTCCAATAAGTAGAAAAGGACGCGGAGCTTTCCTGTCTATCCACTGCGACCGAGCAATGACCGAAGCGACAATGCATGATAGCACCAGGACAATGTATGTCAGGCCTGTTTCAATCAAATCGGGGGTGCGCTCAGCAAGGATAACGGTCAGAAGAAGAAGAGGCGGAACGCTTAAAGCCAGCACCGCTTCGCTTCGTTTCAGCCCGCCGAGCTTAGATAGCCAATTCCTGATGCCTCTTCTTTCAGCGTAAGCCCTGGCGGCTACGAAAAGGACCCCTAATACTGCTGATGCAGCATAGAAAAAGTAGACTCCCCTGTTGAGGTTATAGATGTTGCTGTATATAAATTGCGTTTCCGTCAGATACCCCGGGCCAACCTCAAGCGTCCTTGGTATGACGGTCTCAGATGTCTCTTGCGCGCCCTGCCACGGGGAATCAGGATAAAACGAATACCACAAAGACGAGCCTGCTAAACAGACTATCACGATACCTGCCAGAACCACATGGACGCGTCCAATCCCGCGAGAGTAAATGACGCTGGTGAGCAATGCCGCAACGAGGAATTTGGAGAGCAACAGAGGCATTGTCGCGTGAGTAACAATGGTGAGGATGGCGAGGATGCCAACGACCGCCATGACCTTTGGCGCAGCACCTCGCACGGTCAGCAATAACAGCGCTGTCAGCATCAACAACGCGCCCACTGTATGAGGTGAAGGATGGAGCTGTAGGTAGTGCAGCCCCGGGATTGCGATCAACATGGATAGGAAAGCCACTCTGGAATCAAACAATCTGGCCACCAACGCATAGCACAAGAGAACAAACAGAAACAGACAAATCGGCGGGAAGATTCTGATATAGGTTAAGGGCTCTATCCCGACTACGTTCACAAAACAGTAGTGGTAGACGAAGGAGCCCGGATAATGCCAAGCATAGTTGGAAAAGGCCACCGGATCGCCGTTCAATACCTCGGGCGCGCTCATGGCAACACCCACATGCCAGGGGCCATCAGGGTGCCTCACAAACCCGGCGAGATAGTAAGGCGTAAGCCACAGCATGGCGGCGAACATCGTCAGCAACAGGATATGAAGGCACTTGTTGCCAGCACCCCATATCAGACAACCAACAAGCGATAGAGCCGCTAGAGCGATAGCGATGTAATAGAGAGGAAACAGAGAATCTATCTCCGCCAGAGGAGCGGCAAGCCTGGTGTCCTGGAATTCAGGATAGGCGAGGAATATGGACAGTAGGTATATTGACCCGGCAACTACTGCCAGGATCAGAACGATCAGTATCTTTGAATGGCTCCCAGTCTCGCTCTCCATCTAACGCCTTATGCACCACTGCTTCCAAGACATGTGCACCCCGATGGCAAAACTGAGAAGCAGGCCACGACATTCGCTTTCTTCTCCATGGTATGCGCTTGATCAACCCCGCTCGGTATACATTCTGAGCAGTTGGCTGTTGTTCACCTTTGTCGCCTCTTGGGATAGCGCGCCCACTATGCGCAGCACCCCCTCCAGCCTTCCCCAATCATCATTGCTATCGATCTCCCAAGAATGACCCCATAGATGCCAGATGCCGCCGTTTTCGATGACGAAACCAAGGGTTTCGATCGCTATC
>CAZYLE010000297.1:0-2073 GCA_964648675.1 uncultured Dehalococcoidales bacterium | reverse complement strand
CGCGGGCTCCGCGAACGATGATCTTATCTTGGGCCATCATCACTTCCGTGCTTCCGCTATCGCCCGTTTCGAGGGTTAACTATCCAGTGAGGAAGCTCGGTGTTGTCGAATTGGTGAAGCGCCGCGATCATTGATCGTACAATATCGCAGGCCTTGGCAGCGTTGTTCGCACTGAACTTCTTGTATGGCTCCAGCACCTCGGTTGGAGGATGGGCAGCACTAGTATCGAATTCCATTTTGAGAGTCTTTTCGACGTAATGTACGGTGTAGTTTCGAAGGTTGCGCAGCCAGAGGAGGGACTGAAAGGGCTCGTGCCCGCGCCAGAATGTCTTGCCAGTTGCGAGTTTCGGGACGACCAACCATTTTGTGTCAATGGGCATGCGAGCGCAGGCCTTCCAGAGTCCCGGGTCTAGTCTGGTTGCGCCGTAACCATTGATATAGGACTCTAAGCAGAGAAATGAAGCCACAATGGCTATGCTTGAATATTTCATCTGTTCAGAAAGTCCAGCATGGTATTCAAATTGAGAGGCGTTGAAGCTCATTTCCTGAGCCAGCTCATACATTGCCTGGGCGAAGCCTACGTAAACCTCTATCTCGATAATCTCCGAGGGTCTCTGGGTACTTTTGGGTTGTAGGCCTTCCGTTTGCATTGCTTATCCTCTGCCTAAGCTATCCTCTAACTTTGAAGGGGAGAAGTTTTTGAGCAATCCTTAATTATACCACAGATTCTAGCTAACACATACCGTGCGCTAAGTTCACGCAGTCTTTCTAACACCATTCATCATGGGTATTCCTGAATTCACTCGTTATGTTGCCATCCTAGAGGTATGCCATAAGCCTGAGCGTAGGCCCCGACATCAGGCACTTTCAATTTCGTTGTGGTGAGGTGGTCAAGAAGCGATAGGTAGAACCACATGATGGCGTATTCATCGTTAGCATAGGTTAGTAATACGCTATCCGAGTGCTCAGCCTTTTCCCTAGCACGGACAAACTTGACGCGGCGGTGAGAATCTGGCACCGATCGGAACCGTTGGTCATGGTCCATATATAGCCAGTGTGTGAAGTATTCATTCGTATCAATGATGAGGAGAAAATCTACCCGTTTCTCCGGTTCTTTCTTGGATATGGCGTCAAAGATGGTCTGCGATGGGAGGTTCGTTTTCTTGGCCAGCACTGCTGTGAAAGGATAGGCGGTTGCGTCTTGACTCTTGAGTTCTCTTACTCTAGTGGCCTGCTCGATGGCTTCGTCTGGATTGGCAAGAATGGACTTGACTTCTATTACTGCATATACACTCTCTATTGGAAAGAGGTGAAGAGGGGAGTTGGGCCAAGCAAACACTGAGCATGACGCATTATCATAGACCACCACATCTTGTTCATGTGTGTGTCCTCCGTGGGAATCGATGACTTCTCCGACACCAACAGAGTATGTTGCCGGTAACAAAGATTCTAGGAAGTTGCGTATGGACTCGGCTCGGATTTCGCCGATATCGGTAGGGCTCCTGAACAAAGCGCCAGCCCTTAGGTGGACATTCAGCAAATCCCGCGAGAGTTCGAAAAGTTGTCGCACAGGGGCTTCGGATGCGTTTGCCATTTTCATCTCCTTCTTGGCTTCAGGAAACGAGTCATCGCCGGGGCTCTCTTCTTGTACTCCCACCACTTATCGCGATTGATAATCTCTCATCCTTCCCCCTTGGCCCCTCTCATGGCTATGACAACCCCTGCCAGAAGAGCAGCTATCCCCAAAATAGAGGTACAAGCCAGCAGGCGGACGCCGGAGAGGAGCAAGCGCCAGGCGGCGGTGTAGAATAACACGTAGCCCAGGAGCAAGGAGACGGCAACCAACAAGGTCAGCCTTCTCAAGTCTAAGTTGACTTTGAAGTATCTGGTGGCGGTGCTGAGGAGGATCAGTAAAATGAAGCCTAAGAGCAAAGGGAGCGTTTTAGTCATCAGCACCTCGCTCTCGTCCTTATCTTTTGCCCATCCTCCTCAGCATCTCTATGTTCTGGAGTTCCCTTGTCCGCTGCTCCTTCCGTACCCGTTCCCATTCGGGAATATCTTCACGCTCGGCCA
>CAZYLE010000296.1:450-2137 GCA_964648675.1 uncultured Dehalococcoidales bacterium | reverse complement strand
AAATGCGTGGCACACCGCAAACCTATAAGACTATTAAAATCATAATTATTTTCATAGAATATCCTATTAAATATGATAAGTCAATAGGTAGTTAGTCCTAGGACTGATAATGCAATGAGGATATATAATACCTTATTCTTGTGTTTCCTCTCTCCCCTACTTGACATTCTTTAGTGTAAAGCGTATAAATCAGGCAGAAATCAATAACGTGCGGGATTTAATGGGCGACAACAGGGTTTATCTGGGAGACGATGGCATAGTGCGCATGGTGCTGGTTGGCGAGCAGGATGGCGCCACCTCAAGTGCGGAAGCGGAGGAAGTGCTGCGTCTTATCAGCATGTCCCATGGCAGAAAGCTCCTCTTTGACACCACCAGAGCCGGCAGGTTCTCTGTCGAGGCGAGAAAGGGTGAGGTGAGGTGTCTGGCAATACCGGACAAGATCGCTATTGTTGCCTCATCGATGCCGATGCGGGCACTGGGACTTTTCATGGTGGCTGAGGCTAAAGCCCGGCAGGCGAAGCTGTTTGACACGCCGGCAGCGGCGCTGGATTGGCTCACTGAGGCTGCCAAGCACGACAGGTGGAGCGCCACCATATCCCACCTGTGGAGAGCGATCCTGGGGGTAAGATGGCTCAGGATTAAGGAGCGGTGGCTGAACGACGTGTTTGAGGTACTGCGCAGCGTGGCTTTGGGAGACCTGTCGAAGAGGATACAGGTCTCCCAACACGACGATGAACTGGCGCTCATCGAGGCGGGCATAAACTTGATGGCCGATGACCTGGAGGACAGGGAGAAGGAGGCAAGGGAATACCAGACCAGGCTCAGGGGTGAGCGGAGCCGTTTTGCCAGAGACCTTCACGATTCTATATCTCAACTGCTCTTCAGTGTGGTGCTCAACTCGGAGGCGGCTGGCACCCTTGTGCAAACCGATCCTCAACTTGCCACTACCCACATTGAATCGGTTCGGCTTGCTGCCGGCGAGGCTCAAAAACAGATGCGCCAGCTCCTCAGCGAGAGCAGCGTCGGCGCTGTGGATGGTGGGTTAGCCACCGCAATCAGAACCTATCTCAACGACTTCACCGAAAGGGAAGGGATTGAAGCAACCCTTTCCATTGAGGGGGAGAGGAGAAAGGGGACGTCGATGGAGCGGGAACTGTTCCGCATTGCCCAGGAAGCGCTGAACAACGTAGCGAAACACTCGCAGGCAACCTCTGCCTCAGTGTCACTTACTTTTAATGCGGGACAGGTTCGCCTCAATGTGGAGGACGATGGCATTGGTTTTGACACACGCCGGTATAATGCCGGGCTGGGGTTGAAGAATATGCGCGAGCGTGCCGAGGGCCTCGGCGGTCAGCTGGCGGTAGAGTCAGCCCCGGGCAACGGCACCAGGGTCACGGTGCAGGTGCCGCTGAAGGAGAGAAATGGACAAGATCAGCATACTGATAGTGGATGACCATCCGGTGGTAAGGCAGGGGCTGCACAGCTTTTTACAGCTGCAGGACGACTTAGAGATTGTAGGAGAGGCAGCCGATGGGTTGGAGGCAGTGGAGAAGGTTGCTGAGCTTCTGCCCGATGTAGTGCTTATGGACCTGGTTATGCCCAAGGTGGATGGCATAGCGGCTATCCGTCGGATTACTGCCCTCAGCCCGACTACGCGCGTGCTGGTGCTCACCAGCTTTTCCGATGA
>CAZYLE010000296.1:0-440 GCA_964648675.1 uncultured Dehalococcoidales bacterium | reverse complement strand
CTTCTCCGCCATAAAAGCAGGCGCGCTCGGATATCTGATGAAGGACTCCAGTCCAGCCGACCTGTCAGAATCAATTCGAGCGGTCTACCGCGGAGAGCCTTCCCTTGACCCTGAGATAGCGAAGAAGTTGATGGAGCGCCTCTCAAAAGGCGAGGAGGTTATCGCTGAAGAGGATTTGACTGTGCGCGAGAAAGACGTGCTGCGCCTCATCGCCAGGGGCAACAGCAATAAGGAGATTGCTGCGTCGCTGCAGATAAGCGAAAAGACGGTGAAGAACCATGTCACCAACATCCTGCACAAGCTGCACCTTTCCGATCGCACCCAAGCCGCCCTTTATGCCGTCCGCCGTAGAATGGCAGGGGACGATTCGGAATCGGGGGCCGAAGCTAAAACCGTTCGTGGTGAGCACGGGCCGAAGTGTCGGCCGACCTGTCGGCCTC
>CAZYLE010000295.1:427-2138 GCA_964648675.1 uncultured Dehalococcoidales bacterium | reverse complement strand
TGCAAAGACAATACATCAAGACTTCTGGCTGCGAGGGTTTTACCCCTCCGATTAACATGGGGCGGGACCCCACTCTTGAGGAACTCCTTCTGAGGATTGTCACCAAAAGAATACCAAAACCTCACCCCTGGGTCAAGAGGTTTTTGCACCAATTTTGCACCAATTTTTTAATTCCCTTTTCCCCCCGATACATGTTAGAATTTGCCGAGGGAAAGCCATGAGAATCGTCTTTATGGGTACATCTCAGTTTGGTGTTCCAACCCTTGAGCAGCTTGTCGCTAGTGAGCACCAGTTGATTGCTGTCTATACTCAGCCGGATAAACCTGCCGGGAGAGGGCGAACCATCTCATTATCTCCAGTGAAGAAGGTGGCTATCGAGCATGGCCTTGAGGTGCGGCAGCCTAACAATTTCAACGAAGCTGACTTCCTTGAATCTTTGGCTCAGCTTAGCCCCGATGTCATTGTGGTAGCCGCCTTTGGAAAGATCCTGCCCGTGGAGGTACTCAATATGCCTCCCTTCGGCTGCATCAATATCCATCCCTCTCTTCTCCCCAAGCATCGCGGCCCTACCCCAATTGAAGGAGCTATCCTTGCTGGCGACGATTGTATCGGGGTCACCATCATGCTCATGGATAGCGGAGTTGACAGCGGCCCCATCCTTTCTCAAAAGAGAATGCCCATCGAGCCCGAAGATAGCGCCGAGTCTCTCACCATAAAACTTGCTCATATTGGCGCCCATCTTCTAGAAGAAATACTGCCTCTCTGGCTCTCCCACGCTATTATCCCTCAACCTCAAAACGATGACCTTGCCTCCTATACCAAGCTTATCAGCAAAGAGCAGGGGGAAATAGATTGGCACCTACCTGCCCTCGAGGTATGGCGCCGTGTGCGAGCCTTTCAACCCTGGCCCGGATGTTATACTTGGTGGCAGGGCAAGATTCTCAAGGTTATCGATGCTTCGCATTTTCCCGCGGTACAAGGAGAGCCAGGGAGAGTGATTGCGCTTGCGAGAGGAGGTGTTGGCGTCCAGACCACAGAAGGGATTCTTCAACTCTTAACAGTCCAGCTTGAAGGGAGAAGGAAGATGAGCGCTGAGGAATTTGTGCGGGGTCAAAGGAGCTTCATCGGAGCACTAATCCCATCTTGAGATGGGGATCTGCTGATATCCATTTTCGCTTCGCCGGTCGAGGCTTTCTTTTTCCTGCGAGAAAACCTAAATAGGTCTCGCTCAATATGGGCCGGATAAGAATGATTATCTCTTACAATCTTCTATTGCAGTCACTTCGATGCAAGCAGCTACACACGACCTCTATTTGGCCCCAACCGTCGTAGGCGCTATCTGCTAAGCTCTATCACTGCTCAGTCTCAGTCTCGGCCTCACCCTCCAACGGGGCTCCCTCCTCAACCTCCACCACCTCAGCCACAACTTCCTCAGCTTCAACCTCAAACCGGCTTTCCATTACTTGTAGCACCACATCATCGGCATCGGTGAGCACTTCCACACCATCACTCACCTTTATATCCCTGACATGAATCGTTTGGTTTGCCTCTACTAGCTGTGAGACGTCCACCTCGATATTTCGCGGCAGGTCCGAGGGAAGTGCCTCCACCTGGAGAATAGATATATTATGAAGCAACATCAACCGACTGATCTTTTCGACAGGAGACTCACCAATGAAAACAAGCGGCACCTCAACCCTTACCTTATGGG
>CAZYLE010000295.1:0-412 GCA_964648675.1 uncultured Dehalococcoidales bacterium | reverse complement strand
ATCGCGGTCGATATCGCGAATCATAGCTACCCTTTGCTTCCCATCGATTCTAAGGGTGACGAGGGCATTCCTGCCTACTTTAGCAATAAGCCGTTCCAAAAGGGAAGTCTCTATTTGGAGAGGAATGGATTCCATATTCGCACCATAGACATTAGCAGGAGTCAATCCTTTTCTGCGCAGAAACCTTACCTTCTTGCCTATAACATCTCGCTTGCTGGCTGTTACTTCCTCTCGATTCAATTTTACCTCCCCCTGAAGAATGAGTACCCTTTTATCGAAATCGCCATATACCCTTATATTCCATCATCAGCCCTGATTCGCCACTACTATTCCAAGGTGACTGAGAAAATTATACTACTATCTGGCATCGCCGTCCAGTTTGAAAAGGCCAAGAACCACCCCCAGCCACACC
>CAZYLE010000294.1:414-2144 GCA_964648675.1 uncultured Dehalococcoidales bacterium | reverse complement strand
CAGCTAATCTTTGGTAGCGGCGAAGGTCATTTTTGATGATATTTTGGCTAGCTTGAGATTTTGACTCATCCGCAACAGGTTCACAGAAATGGAAAAGGCAGGCGATAAAATCAGTCAACCCGGTAGTCCAAAAAGCTTTCGCCCGGAGGTAAGTAATCGAGAGGGCAAGGCAGAAGAGCGGAATCACGACCTCATAATCTTGAGCCGAGTTTCAGCTGCGCTCAGTGGACTACGAGACTTGGAAGCTATTCTCAGGGTGGCCCTAGATAATGTGCTGGATAGCATGAGTGGAACGATTGGGGGCATCCTGCTCCTAGATGAACAAACACAAACACTGTCCTACTACGTCCACCGCGGTTTGAGTACCAAATATGTTGAGGAAATGCGTCTCAGCCTGGGTGAGGGAATCGCAGGCAAAGTAGCTCAAAGCGGCAGGTCTATTCTATTGGAGGATATCTCCACGGGTCCGAGTGTTGCACATCCAGATTTGGTGACTTCAGAAGGTTTAAAGGCATTCATTAGCGTTCCTCTCCGTGCCAAAGATAAGGTCTTAGGCGTAATAAACATTGCCAGCCGTACATCCCATCGGTTCACCCCGAATGATATGCATCTCCTTCACTCGATTGGTGACCAACTGGGTGTGGCCATTGAACAGGCATGGCTATATGAACGGCTGAGAAAAGCGAGAGAAAGATATCGTCGGCTAGCTCGTCAAACTCTGGTGGCTCAGGAGGAAGAGCGAAGGCGAGTTGCCCGGGAATTACATGACGAAACCAGTCAGGCGCTTTCTGGCTTGGCGCTCCAGCTACAGGCGCTGGTGGATATGGCTGAAATGTCTGGCAGCCAAGATACTGAGTTCGTAGCTAGGTTAAAGAAGGTGCAATCGCTGGTGGTTCAGGTACACAGCGAGATAAAAAGGCTAATTGCTGACCTCCATCCTGTCCTGTTGGACACATTAGGGCTAGTCCCTGCCATTCGCCACCATGCTGAGGCTACCCTTTGTCCCTTAGGCATCAATGTGTCTGTGGAAGCTAAGGGGGTGGACGAGCGTTTGCCCTCAGAAGTTGAAGCCGGGCTTTTCCGTTTTTTCCAGGGAGCTATAGGCAATATTGCCCAGCATTCTAAGGCTAAGAATGCCACTATGACCCTGGAGCGTAAGGAGGGTGAGCTCCTGCTCCGTGCTAGCGATGACGGTGAGGGGTTTGATGTTTCAAAAATCACTGATATCGAGGAGAGCGGCCGCGGTCGGGGAGTGTTTAGCATGAAGGAGAGGATAAGCTTGCTTGGCGGCGCTTGTTCCATTGAGTCTCAGCTTGGGCAGGGGACTACGGTTACAGCCGAGGTCCCAGTGACCTGGGTATAGAAGATGCAGAAAATAAAAGTACTGGTAGTTGATGACCATACCATTGTGCGGGATGGCATTTGCGCCATGCTGGCGCTGGTTGGGGATATAGAGGTAGTAGGTGAAGCTGGGAATGGGAGTGAAGCATTGAATATGGTCAAAGAGCTGGAACCTGATGTAGTGCTTATGGATGTAGTTATGCCTATCATGGGCGGATTGGAAGCCACCCGCAGGATACGCAGAGAATTCCCAAGAACAAAGGTGCTAGTACTCACACAATATGATGACAAGGAGTACGTATTTCCGGTTATCAAGGCCGGAGCTTCCGGCTTCATCCGCAAGGTGGCGGGCGGGCAGGAGGACCTCTCCAGCGAGCTCGTCGAGGGGG
>CAZYLE010000294.1:0-404 GCA_964648675.1 uncultured Dehalococcoidales bacterium | reverse complement strand
GGGCTCAGCGGTCAAGTCATGCAAGACCCTTACGAGCAATTGACCGACCGGGAGCGGGATGTGCTCAAACTGCTGGCAGAGGGACATACCACTCAAAAAATAGCAGACCAGCTGGTAATCAGTCCTAAGACTGTTGAAGGCCACAAGACCAACCTCATGGGCAAGCTTGGTATCCACACTCGCGTTGACTTGGTCAAGTATGCACTACGTAAAGGCATCATAAGCGTTTGATGCTCCACGCCGCACTTTAGTTCTTATAGCCTATGGCATCAAATGTTTGGGAAAGGCATTAACCCAACTCGGGAAGTTCTCAGCAGCTTCGGTCCTTCATCCACACCCTGGTTATTCATTTTAATTCCTCACTCTTTCTCGTCTGTGCGTCTCTTGCCAGGCACCAGGAGCTC
>CAZYLE010000293.1:0-2183 GCA_964648675.1 uncultured Dehalococcoidales bacterium | reverse complement strand
GTCTTTATTCACCTCACCCCCTGTCCCCTCCGCTAGGCTGTTTAATTTTGTTTTCCCGTTCGATTTTGCGCATTTTTGAGAGTCTTCACCCCTAAATTTTTGTAGTTGCCTGATTTATCAGGCACTATCGCCCAATGAATTGGGCAACTACAGTTTTAAACAGCCTCTCCGCTAAAGGACTCCCCTCAAGCCTCCAAAATTACCCTTTAGGGTCGCTCGCCAGAGGCGAGTCGGTGTCGCCTTAGGCACCTTAGGCGACCCTCAGGAGACCTATGGAGACCTAAGGCGAGGCTAAAGCCTCGCGCTACATCCTTTACGGGCTATAGCCCTAGCTGCCTGGCGACGACCTCCCTCTGGTAATCGGTATTGCCGAAGGCAAGGTCGGCGGCCAGTGCTCTCCTGTAATAGAGACCCATGTCATGGTCTCTGGTGGTGCCTATAGCGCCGTGGATCTGCACCCCGCGCTCGGTGATAAATTTATATGCCTCGTTAGTCCATCCCTTGGCTGCGGCGACCAGTTGGGTGCAAGGCATCCCCTCTGACACCATCCAGGCGGCCTCATAGATGAGGTTTCTCGCCGTTTCCAGGTATATCAGCATATTTGCCATGTAATGCTGGAGCACCTGGAAGGAGGAGATGGGTCGTCCGTACTGCACCCTCTCCTTGGAGTATTCGGTGGTCATGTCCAGTGAAGCTGCACAACCGCCGAGCATTTCAGCACATTTAGCCATGGCAGCCTGCTCCAGTGTCTTTGCCACGATAGGCCACCCCTTGTCGAGTTCGCCGAGCATATTGTTCTTCTGGACAGTAACGTTTTTAAAAACGACCTCGCACTGTTTGTCGGCGCCGATGGTGGGCATGACCTCGGCTTTGATACCAGCGCTCTTGCCATCAACTATGAACAGGGTAATGCCGTCTTCGGGTGAGGCTCCCTCCTTGGTCCTGGTGGCCACTATTATATAGTCAGCGATGTGGCCATTTTCCACAAAGAGTTTGGTGCCATTGAGGACGAAGTTGTCGCCCTGGGCTGTAGCCTTTAACGCAACGCCGGATGGTTCGTAGGTGGCGCTGGGCTCGGTAAGGGCCATGGTCAAGATTGCCTCACCGGCGGCTATTTTGGGGAGGAACTGTTTTTTCTGCTCGTCTGTGCCCGCTGACATGATGGGCATAGCACCGAGGACTACGGTGGAAAAGAATGGGCCGGGAAGGATATTCCGTCCCATCTCCTCGAGGAGGATGGCGAGGTCGAAGAACTCCATTCCCATGCCGTCATACTCATCGGGGATGACCAGTCCCATCCATCCCAGCTCCGCCATCTTCTGCCATAGGTCGGGGGAATAACCTTTATCGTCCGCCTCGAGCTCCCTGACCATTGCCTTAGGGCACTCGGCCATAAGGAAATCGCGGGCCGAGGTTCTAAGCATTTCCTGCCCTTCGGTGAAATCTAGGTTCATCTTTGCACTCCCTTCATACTCGTTTCTTTTACCAGGTTCTAGGCATTCCCAGACCGACCGTTGAGATAATGTTTCTCTGGACCTCTGAGCTGCCGGCGTAGATGTTGGTGCCAGGGATAAACTGGTAGTCGCCCTGCCACCGGCCATCCATTACTGCCCATTTGGAGTTGGCGACTTGACCGTAGAGACCAAATATCTGGCAGGCGGTGTTGGCTATCCGCTGCGCTAATTCGGTGCCATAGACCTTCGATGCCGAGGCGAGGTGGGCCGACTGGAGGAAGTCTCCCTTCTCCTGCGACCAGGCCACCCGGTAAGCCAGGGCACTCCCTGCCTCGATCTCAATCATGAGCTGGGCTAATCTATGTCGGACAAAGGGATTTTCCGCCAGGGTTTTACCGTTCCACTCTATCTGCTTGCAGGTCTCAACCAGGTCATCTACGCTTCGCTGCGCTCCTGCCAGTCCACCGATGCCAGACCGCTCGAAGTTCATCGTTGCCCTGGTGATAGCCCAGCCTTCGTTCTCCTCCCCGACCCGGTTCCTTACCGGGACATGTACATCATCAAAGTAGACCTCGTTAAAGAAGTGCTCTCCATTCATGCCCTCCAGGGGGCGGATGGTGATGCCGGGGCTCTTCATATCCGCCAGGAGGAATGTTATACCGCGGCTCCTCTTTTCCTCTGGATTGGTTCTGGCAAGCATAAAGATCCAATCGGCGTTATGGGCGTTGG
>CAZYLE010000292.1:0-2196 GCA_964648675.1 uncultured Dehalococcoidales bacterium | reverse complement strand
GAGTAGCCGTGTCAAGGAGAAAGCTCGAGAGCTTCCCGCGAAACGCGTTGCGGGAGGTAGCTGATAGGGCTAGAAAGGGAGAGATGCCGTCGTAAAGGACGATTCTGCCGGGTTTTTAGAGGCATAGTCAGGGGGGTTATGCGGTATCACGGATGTTTTGGCTATTCGTAACGGTGCGCAGGGCGTAGTAGCCCTACAGAGAAGGTACACAACCTTGTTTTGGCAAGGTTGCTGATCTAAGTCACCAGGGCGCGCAACTCTCTCAGCCTGTGTCTTTGGGCCATTCCCACTCCTATCGCCAGCATCACCAGGAGGCTCAGCAGAGCCCTCACCGTAACCTTAGCTATCCCCCTTACCGTTATGCGCCCCAGTCCCAGAAGGCCCTTTATCCGACTGTTCACCCGCTCCACAGCGCTGCGCAGCCGATATAGTCTGTGCCATTTCCTACTCTCTCTGGGCACCGGCGGGTACCTCCTGGGATCATCAGCTATCGGTAGCTTCAGCACGTACCCATAAGCAGAGCTGGTACAGGGGGAGCGCGCCTTGCACTCACCCTTGCCCAACACCTTGGGACAGCGGTATTTCAGATAGCCTCCATCCCTGCCCCAGAACACCATCTCCAGCCCACAACCACAGGTCGGTGTCCCCTTAGCGTTACATATATCAGGCTGTTCCTCCGCACACCTCTCAATAAGGGGAATGATCGGCGCCGCACCGTATTCCTCAAAGATGAGCCGGCAATTGCTCTTGCTATCATATCCCTTATCTGCAATCACTGCTTCAGGCCTCGCCTCAGGCCGATCTGCTTTGTGCAACAACATCCCCAGCTGTCGAGTATCGGATTCGTTGGCCGGCGTCACCATAAACGAGACTGGCAGCTCATACACTGCGTCCACCAGCAGATGCAGCTTGTAACCAAACCAATAGTATATATCCCGCCCCTTCCCTTTGTTCCCCTTTGTCTCCCTCTCTCCTCCCTCATCACCACTCCCCTTGGCACCCCAGCGAGCATCAGGGTCCGACGGCCTGGCCCGCCGACCATTCGACCAGGCTTCAATGTCTGTGCTGTCTGCCGCCAGTTTCCGCCCAAAGCTCGGTAATAGCTCACGCAGCCGCCCCACCATCCTCTCAAAGCATTCCTGCAGCAGTTCCTCATGTCTTACTAACTTCTGCAGAAACCGGCTAAAGGCATCCTCGCTCGGTACCTCGTCTTTCCCATAGAAGCCACAGACCATCCTCGCCTCCTTGTCCCGTTTCAGCAGCCGAACTATTTCAGCTATCGACTCACACTGGTATAGCACTCCAGCAATCAGCGCTGACCACATCCCCCGCACCGAATACCCTTTCCTTCCAGTCCAATGCTCCCTCTCTAATGTGGCAATAAGCTTCTCTGCATCTAATGCTTCCAGTACCATTGCCAGACGATCATTCTTTTTGTCGGCAACGAAGGCTTCAAAACCTGTTCCTGACAGGTTCAGGAATCAAATAGTGGTGACTGTATAATGTGCATGGGGTATTTATTTCCTCTCTCTGGCAGTTTCGGTCATCTCCCAAGCTATTCTACCAGATTGGTTGGGGTAAATACCCCTTCTCTTGCCTCCATTTATCTATCTGTTATCCCCTTTCGCGGGACGCTGGAGTTATGCCCTTTTGCAAGGCTTTACAAAAGGCACTATAATAGTTATTCGGCGCTTTTTCAGAGCAACAGTTTTATTGCAGCAGCGGAGAGAAGATGCGTCCCAAGAAGATTCTGATCCCTGTGAGTGGGAGTAAAGCAGACGAAGAGGCAATAAGGCTGTCTTGCCGACTGGCCAAGAAAGCGGGTGGCACGATATATGTTACATGTGTGATCCAAGTGGATCGCACTTTGCCTCTGGATGCTGAAGTGAAACCAGAAACGGATAGGGCGGAACAGATTCTCGACCAAGCGGAGTGCATTGCTGAGGAGGAGGATTGCAGTGTTGAGACTGACCTGCTGCAGGCACGGGAGATAGGCCCAGCAGTGGTTGATGAGGCAATAGAGCGCGGTGTCGACCTGATCACGATCGGGATAGGTTACGAGAAGGAGTTCGGCGAATTCAGCTTGGGGAGCACCATACCTTATGTGCTTAAGAATGCTCCATGCCGGGTACTGATTTATCGAGAGCCAATCCCCGAGGAGGAGCGCTGATCTAGTATGAACGTGATCATAATGGG
>CAZYLE010000291.1:0-2200 GCA_964648675.1 uncultured Dehalococcoidales bacterium | reverse complement strand
GGCATGGTATAATGTCTTAAGCGCAGCCAAGTGGACTTGCCAATCCAGGATTGGTATATAGGGCTGTTATCTGAATGAAGAGGTGGATCGTATTAGCTACGGGACGAAAGGAGGCGAGAATGGCGCAAGCGCAACAAGGTGATAAAGTCAAGGTGCACTACACCGGTAGAACGGATGATGGCACAGTATTCGACAGCTCTATTATCAGCGACCCTCTGGAGTTTATAATAGGCGAGAGTGAGGTAATCCCGGGCTTTGAAGAAGCCGTAATCGGGATGAATCCTGGCGAATCGAAAACAATCAGGGTTCCAGTGGATAGAGCATACGGCCCACACCGTGAGGATATGATAATAGTGGTTGAGCGAGAGAAGTTTCCGCCTGATATCGAACCCGAGGTAGGTCGGCAGTTGGAAATCCGTCGGCGAGAGAATGGCCAGACATTTCCCGTGACGGTGACTGACGTCTCCGAATCGAGCGTGACGTTAGATGCCAACCATCATTTGGCAGGGAAAGACCTTACTTTTGATATCCAGCTCTTGGAGATCGTTTAACCGTTTCGTCTATAGTAACATGATATTGGGGTTTTGACGGATTAGCCAAGAATGATGACAAGGTGACTGCTGTAGATCGCTAAACCCAAATATCGGTATTTGTTACTTATCAGTCTTACAGCGCAACAGCAAACTACAAGATAGAGTCAAATACTACCCTCTTTTGTGGCTGCTCTATCAGAGCTAGCATCACTAGAGAGACAGCGCAGACCGCGGCGCCCACCCAGAATGCCAGTGTGTATGCCCCCGTTTTGTCAAAGGTGTACCCTACGAAAACCGGTGATGCAGCACCCATAAGGACTATTGCCAGCATTCTCACTCCCATAAGGCGAGGCAGGTTCATCACGCCAAAGAGGTCGCCAAGGTACGTAGGGTATATCGAGATGCCGATGGAAAAGGCGAATCCGGCAGTGATCAATACCACCAGCATCGTTGTATATGAATTGACAACCGTGGCGCACAGCACTGTTCCAACGAGCACACCTATGACGTTAACGTATGCAATAGGCTTCCGCGTCATCTTGGGGAAGCGCGCCATATACCAGTCGGATATTGCACCGCCGAGAACCCGTCCAACTATCGTTGCCATGGCAAAGAAGGCCATGACGCTAGCGGCAGCTGCGTTGGTGAGCCCTAGGTCACGCCCCCACAGGATCACATGAGGATAGAAACCAGCAAACACTAGCATCCCAAACGTCTGTGCCATAATGAGAAACCAGAAGTTCCGGTTACGCACTGCTTCGGCAACTGACCACCTTTCGCCACGAGATATGAAATCAAGTCTCTTCTTCACCTGCTGGGGGTCGGGCTCAACGCCATCGGGATGCATTGCATACGACTCCGGGTCCTTTCTCAACAACACTCCCCCTATGAGACCTCCCACTATGACGATGAGTCCACTGATTATGTATGTCGTCCTCCAGCCAAGAGATTCCATCAAGAAACTGTATAGTGGGACCAGCAACACAACCCCCAGCCCCGACCCTACCAGAGCCAAAGATATAGTCATTGCGGCCCGCTTCATGAACCATCTTCTTAGCGTGCTTATTGGAGCTATCGTGCCTCCGAATGCCACGCCTGTCGCGCCGAGGAAGCCAAGACTGAGATACCACATCCATGGCTCATTGGCAATGCTGGCCAACATGAGTCCTGCCGCGCCTATAATAGTACCGATTATGACCGTCAGCCTCGGCCCAATGCGGTCAACCAGATACCCCGCAGCCAGGCCGGAAAGCCCCACTACTAATGCCCCCACAGCCACTGCCCCTACTATGGTCGTCCTTGACCAGCCGAACTCGTCTTCCAGATAGGGTGCAGCCACAGCTATGGTCTGAATTCCTCCTGAGGTGACAAACCCGCATAGTGCGGCACCTAGCATTATCCACCAGCCATAGAATATCCTTGGTCTTTTCTTCTCCTCTTTCATTCCTTTTCATTACTGGAATAGATTTTAAATAATGTGTGCCATAAATCTTGGGCGGTATTACGCCCATTAACTATTGTTTAGCTTGCATCTAGTAATACATCGCGATTACATTGAGGGCCCCGATTGTACTAGGGGCCCCCAAACCACTAGCTGTTATCTCCGGTTATCTTTAGCCTAGCCCTTGCACCGTCCTCTGGATGATGTTGTCCTGCGTCTTGCGGCT
>CAZYLE010000290.1:678-2204 GCA_964648675.1 uncultured Dehalococcoidales bacterium | reverse complement strand
TCATTGAAAATGCGGGCTCTAGCCTCGCGGCGTTTTGCATAATCCTCGCTTTCAAAAGCCCTTCGTATATCCACCTTGGCGGTCTCAATGAATCTCTTCATGTCTTTTTGAAGCTGGGCCCCCCGGCCGGCCTTCAGCCTGAGAGCCTTTGGTGTGTAGGGGTCCTGGAAATTGTGAACGTAGCACCAGTCAGACGGCACATCCTTCTCCTGGGCCACCCGTTCCAGGAAGGCGACGATGGCTGTCATCTTCCCGGTGCCCGGCAGCCCTGCGGCGTAGATGTTGAAACCAGAACTCTGCATGCCCAGGCCAAACTGAAGGGCCTGTAGCGCCCGGCCCTGACCGATTATGGTCTGTACCGGTTCAAGGCTCTCCGTGCTCTCAAATCCTAGACTGTCTGGGATGCAAACCCGTCTTGCCTCTTCGGCGGTCAGATTCCTGGCCACAGTCACCTCCATGTCACACTACGTCATTGGGGACAGACCTGCAGAAGCTTTGCTTCGCACTCACGGCTAAAGCTATGGGTCTCAGTATTCTCGGTCTCGCATTTGCGTCATTTCATTCTTGTTGCGCTCAGCACAATTGCGAACGTCATGTGCATCGTAAACACTCGACAGGCGGTTGTCAATGGCTCCTGACAGTTGCTGCTCAGCGGGGACACGCCTTCTCCGGCCGAGGGGTCGCATCTAAAAGGCGAGCTGTGCGCTGAATTGAGGAGATGGTAGAGGCCAGCTTGTGCGCTGGGCAAGTCAAAGGTCATCGCATGGGAACGGCTCGTTCGCCGAAGCGGAGCATACCCACCAATAGACTTCTCCCCATGCCTCTAAGCATCCGCTGCTCAACCGGTTTCCTTTTCCGTGATTCCTTCAGCGTTTCGCCAAATTCCAAGGGAGCATACCTGCTCTGACAGGGCTTGCCTCGGCAGAACCAGATAGTCCTCCGCTTGGGCTGCAGAATGAAGGAATAGAGGGTCTCCCCCTCCGCCATCGCCTTGATAGCCTTTCTCAACTGCATTTTGCGCAAATACCATTTGGAATTCCAGAGGTGACAGCAGATGGTGGAGTCATCCACAAATCCGGTTTCTGGAACTTCGTAGTCATAGCCAGAAAGCAAGCTCAGGTTTTGTTCATGGTCACAGGCGAAACGCATCATGGTTTCCAGCTCAAACTGACCACTGTGCTCCCTGGCCAGCTCCCAGGCGCGTCCCAGCCGGGCATAGCTGCCTGCTATCGCCTTCTGCCTGTTCGGATCCGCGCTGCCAGAGAGTCCTCGGTCCAAATACTGGTGGTGGTTCGTCTCCACCATAACGCCGAGCTCATCGACATGCCCGACAGCGATATGATTCTTGCTGTACTCGATGGTGATAGCGCCGCCTTGCTCATCTGCATAGATCGAGTTCGTGTTGGCGAATATCGCGGCGCTGAAGCCAGGCAAGACAAGCCTATCGCTATCGGCATAGACCTGGGAAACCTCCTCCGCCATCGAGCAAGAAGTCAGCGCTCTCTCAACGACCTCCCATATCGTCG
>CAZYLE010000290.1:0-668 GCA_964648675.1 uncultured Dehalococcoidales bacterium | reverse complement strand
AACAAAGCACAGGCCCTTTTCATTCATCAGGGGAATATGCAACCAGCCGGGAATGCCCCAGGCCACATAGCTATAGCCTTCCGAGCTGGCGACGAATAGGCGGAACCTATCGAAGATAAGCTTGGCTGGACGCAGGATGTCGAAGTTCCACAGAAGGTACGTTTCGCCGTCTTTGGTCGCCTGCGGAGTGGCAACGAGAGTAGTACAGCCCATAGCAGCTCCAGCTAGCCCAGATTATGCCCCAATGGTGGCTAGGCGTCAATCCCCTTCGCGGATCGCGCACTTGCCATCATGCTTTCGACTGCCATGCGGCACACCGAGGCGGGCCTGGGCCCTTTGAAGAGGTCGTTTATCAACCGGATAGTCCAGAGTTGTAAAGCCCATTTGTTAGGGGAGCGGAACGTGCCCCGTCATTGCGAGCGAAGCGAAGCAATCTCGCAACTGTCCCCTCGAGAGATTGCTTCGTCGCCACTTCGACACGCCTCTCCCGAGTCAACCGAGGGGCTCAGCGCTCCTCGCAATGACAGCACGAAGACCCCAAAATTGGCGTTAGGGGTTGAAATGCATTGCCAAGCAACCTCCTTTGAAGCATGTTGTGTTTGACAAGGGATCCAAGTAGAATATCGCGAACGGCACATGGCCTTACCCAGGTCGGAGGCGCATTGCAA
>CAZYLE010000289.1:0-2223 GCA_964648675.1 uncultured Dehalococcoidales bacterium | reverse complement strand
AAGCCGAGGAGGCACTACGGCAGAGCGAGAAGAAGCACCGCACATTGTTGGAGACTGGGGCAACTCCTATTTACTGGGTCGAAGTGCCAGGTGGGGAAATAACATTTGTCAACAAAAAAGCTGAGGAACTCTTCGATAGGGCGGGAGCGGACTTGCTGGGTCACTCGTTATTTGAGTTTGTGCCTGAAGGCGAAGTAGCGCTTCACCGGGAGAAAATGCGGGAAGCAGCAAGGGAGATGAAAATTGAAGAGCAGCCAATATCTCAAGTCATTATAAGGCCCAGCGGCGAGCAGCGGTACACCGAAGTATACCCAACCATGTTCGAATCGGCGGGAAAGATAGTGGCACAGGTTGTATGCCCGGACGTCACCGAGCGCAGGAAAGCAGCGGAGGCGCTACAAGAAAGTGAGAGGAGCTACCGTCTTCTTGCCGACAACGCATCAGATATCGTCTGGACAATGGATATGAACCAGCGGTTTACCTATGTCAGCCCTTCTTTTACAAGCATACTCGGCTACAGTTTTGAGGAAGCATTAGCCCTTAGAATAGAAGATTTCTTAACTCCAGAGTCTGTTGAGGCTTCCAGAAATGCATTAGCCGAGGCACAGTCCACAGACAAGCAGGGGGAAGACCTGTTGAAGACGCGGACGGTGGAGTATGAACTTCTTGGCAAGGATGGTACCAGAGTGTGGACCGAGAACAAGATGAGGCTCCTGCTTGATACAGATGGCCAGCGTGTTGGCATACTGGGAGTCGCCCGAAATATAACCGAGCACAAGCGAGACGAGGAGCAACTGCGACGGAGCGAGGAGTTTGGCTCCACCCTGCTGGCCAAATCCCCTCACCCTATACTGGTTGTCAATCCAGATACGTCAATACGTTATGTGAATCCAGCGTTGGAGGAGCTAACCGGTTTCACCTCTACGGAGCTTGTTGGCTGCGTATCTCCATACCCCTGGTGGACGGAGGAAACACTGCAGGAAACCGGTAGAGATTTGGTCGAAGCAATTATCAGGGGTGCACAGGGCCTTGAACAACTGTGCCGGAATAAGAATGGAGAGCGATTCTGGATTGAGCTAACCTCCACCCCGATAATACGCGACGGGGAGATGAAGTATTGCCTGGCAAGCTGGGCTGATATCACCGAGCGCAAGCAGGCCGAGGAGGCGCTAAGGCGCTCTGAACATAAGTACAGGAGCGCCATTGAGTCGGCCAGGGACGGTATACTGCTGGTTGATAACAATAGCGTAATACTGGACGCCAACAGGACCTGTGTTCATGCGGTAGGCTTTGATTACAAGGAGCAACTCATCGGCCGGAGTGTTTTCGACATTGTCGCCGGTGAGGCGCCTGAGGAAATCCAGGAGCGCTTAGGCGATATATTGAACAAACGGGGCTACATCACCAACGTTGAGGTTGTGGCACGCTCCAGAGATGGCAAAGAGATCCCGGTAGAGGTAAACATCTCGCAGGTGGTTGATGAGAAAGGGCGACCCACCGGGGCTATTATTGTTGTCAGGGACATAACCGAGCGGAAGCGGGCGGCGGCGGAGATCCTGCTCTACACCAAGCGCCTTGAGGCGATCCACGCCATCAGCACCGCGATAAGCCAGACGATGGATATGGATGAGATGCTCAACAGCGCCCTGGACAAGGTGCTCGAGGTTATTGCGGTAGAGGCAGGCTACATACATCTCTTTGATGGTGAAAAGAGAGAACTGGTTCTAAAGGTGCACCGCGGAGTTTCGAAGCAGCATGTCGCTGCGGTGGAAAGATTGGAGGTAAGTGAGGAGGCTATGGAGCGCTGGCATAAGTATCCAGAGCCTGCTTTCAACACGCGCCAGGTTCTAACCGATGGTGCTCGCCAAGGAATGGCGCCGGCAATGAGACAAGACAGCGTGGCAACAAGTGTGTCAGTTCCGCTGTGGTCTAAATCGGTGATGCATGGAGGACTGACCCTTATCAGCCGTACACACCGTCGCTTCTCGCCCGAGGAGTTGGACCTTCTTAAGGCCATCGGCAACGAGATAGCGGTAGGCATAGAAAGTGCCAGGCTACTTGAAAGAACGAAAGAGCTATCGGCTACGGATGAACTCACCGGTCTGTATAACCGTCGCCAGTTCTATGAAGTGCTTGAGAGTGAGATGAACCGTATGCAGCGCTATGGTGGCTGCTTCACCCTGGCAATGCTCGACCTTGATAGCTTCAAAGAATACAACGACA
>CAZYLE010000288.1:0-2237 GCA_964648675.1 uncultured Dehalococcoidales bacterium | reverse complement strand
CTACGGCTATCATATGGGGAATACCGCGGAGGAAATCGCCAGGAGGTACGGCTTCGCTCGCCAACAGCAGGATGAGATCGGTTATCTTAGCCACGTAAGGGCGCGCAAAGCCATAGCGGAGGGCTTGTTCAAGGATGAGATAGTTCCCTTTTCTATCCCGCAGAAAAAAGGGGAGCCACTTGTTTTTGATACGGATGAGCGTCCTATGGACACTTCCGTGGAGAAAATGGCCAAGCTTGCTCCGGCATTTCGAAAGGACGGAACAGTCACTGCCGGTAACTCTTCGGGGATTAATGATGCTGGGGCTGCCGTAGTGCTTATGTCCCGAGATAAAGCGAAGGAATTAGGTCTCAAACCCATGGCAACTCTGAGAGCCTGGGCTTCAGGCGGGACAGACCCCAAATACATGGGACTGGGTCCTCTGCCAGCGGTAAAAAAGGTGCTCGCAAAGACGGGGCTTGGCAATAAGGATCTGGATGTTATTGAGCTCAATGAAGCCTTTGCTGCTCAGGTACTTGGTTGCCTGAGAGAACTTGGGTGGGATTTTGAGCACATTAACCTTCATGGTAGTGGTATATCTATGGGTCATCCTATCGGCTGCACCGGAGCCAGAATAGCAGTCACCATCATCTACGATATGGTGCATAGAAATCTGCGTCGCGGGCTGGAGACCATGTGTATTGGGGGTGGGCAGGGGATGGCAGCCCTGTGGGAAAGACTCTGAGATTTGATGTGAGGTCTGGTGTCAGTATTGCCATCTGTAGTCGAAGCACTTCTTAACCCTCAGGCTTATCCCCACAAACCACGAAAGATAGAACTGGTCCAGACGCAGATGTCCTTTGTTTTGCTTGCCGGGGAATATGTATACAAGGTCAAAAAGCCGGTCAACCTGGGTTATCTGGATTACACTACTTTGGAGAGGCGCCATTTCTTCTGCCGCCAGGAGGTGGAGTTAAATAGGCGCCTTTGTCCTGATGCCTATTTAGGCGTGGTACCTATTGTAGAAGAAGGCGCGCTTTGCATGGAAGGACAGGGCAAAGCCATCGAATATGCTGTCAAAATGAGGCAGTTGCCACAGGATCGCATGATGGATGTGCTCTTGCCCCGGGGTCAGGTGACTCCGGAAATGGTGGCCAGGGTAGCGGAAAAGCTGGTGAACTTTCACCAGAGAGCCGAAACAAATGAAGAGATTGCTGTCTTTGGGAGACTGGACGTCATACGCCACAACTGCGATGAGAACTTCGCTCAGACCGAAAAATATATTGGCCTCACCATTTTTAGAGCGAAATATGAGCGAATCAGAGGCTATACCGATGATTTCATCAAAAGCAATGCTGGGCTGTTTGAGAAAAGGGTAAGGGAAGGCAGAATAAGGGATTGCCATGGCGATCTTCATGCCGCTCATGTTTGTTTCACTGACGATATTTGCATTTACGACTGCATTGAATTTAATGACCGATTCCGATATTGCGATGTGGCCTCAGAAATCGCCTTTCTAGCTATGGACCTGGATCGCTATCAACAGGCGGGTCTGTCCCGACATCTCGTGAATACCTATGTGGGCTTGAGCCATGATGAAGAGCTGCTGAAATTGCTCAATTTCTACAAATGCTACCGGGCTTACGTCAGGGGTAAGGTAGACAGCTTCAAGCTCGACGACCCCTACATTCCCGAAGCGGAAAAGGCCAAGGTGTTAACTGCCGCTCGCGCCTATTTCCAGCTTGCCGAATCATACGTGTGATATGCGGGGAGCAAAGAGCGAGATGCCCGTACGAGAGAGAGGTACTTATTTATTAGAGTTGCCGGTCGCCCCATCCGTAATATATACTGTGGTGTCGGTCCCGACGAGTCGGGGCTAGTAGATCTTGTTCAGGAGGTGCGCAATGACTATTTCCCAGGATGTTTTTTCTCTATCAGGCAAGGTGGCACTGGTGACCGGCGGCAGTCGGGGTATTGGGAAGGCTATTGCTGTGGGGCTGGCCAAATTTGGTGCTGACGTGGCTGTAACCAGCCGCAAATTGCCCGATCTTGAAGAGGTGGCTAAAGAAATAAAAGGATTGGGGCGGAAGTCAATGGCTGTGGCGACGCATGTAGGCAGGCTGGAGGAGATAAGTAATCTGGTCCCGAAGGTAAAGGAGGAACTTGGCAGAATTGATATCCTGGTAAATAACGCTGGTACCAACCCGACCATGGCGGCTGCCATAGATATAGAGGAGCGTGCCTGGGATTCCATTATG
>CAZYLE010000287.1:0-2241 GCA_964648675.1 uncultured Dehalococcoidales bacterium | reverse complement strand
CATACGAGTTGGTGGCTTTAAGGGGATTCCCGGGCAGAGGCACTTCAATGGTGTAAAGGTTGGGTAAAATCTGTTCAATCACTATCTTGCCTTTATCGTTAGTAGGAGTGGTCGGTCACCCTTCCACTCCGTTCTCTTTGTCACTATAGCATTGTTCGGCCATGGTGTAAAGGAAAGGCATTCGCCAGTGTCACAGTTGAAGTTTCACCCAAGGTGATCAGGATTTACTTCATGGGTAGGTCTGGAACACCTGCTCCAACGATGCCCAGAGCGGATGCTCTAGGCTACCTGAAGAACACCGCCAGTTGGCGTCAGTTCGTCGAATTGCGGCTGCTTAAATTTGGCTGCGTTTCATCGAGTATAGAATGTTGGGGTGAGGGTGATGCTTTCGCCGTTGTCCGAACCACGTGGGGGGTGGGTGGTCAGGCTGTACTATGCCGGAAGTAAGTCGCAGAAGTAGAATGAATCTCTGAGGACGGTTTGACCTACCGTATACTGTATTTTACTGTTGAATGTTGGACCTTCAAACACAAACGAATGGAACTCGCCGTTTTCGCCGCAGGGGTCAACATCGGCAGGGAGTTGAGCCAGGAAGCTCTCATCGATTATCATTCCAGCAAATGTCTTATCGAGAACCTTTGAATCAATGCAGGTTACAATAGCCTTGAACCCTAAATCAATAAAAGAGCGGGTTAGCTCGGCGGTATCTCTTCCCCATATGGGGAATATCGCCTTCATTCCTATCTTCGACAGGTTGTCCTCTCGATACTTTCGCACATCCTCCAGGTGAATATCGCCGAAGACAACGGAAGACACTCCAGACTTCTGAAAATCGGTGAGCGCAGCTTGCATTTTAGACGCATACTCCTCGTTGGTTGCTTCCTTTGAGATAAATAACTCATAGAGAGGTAAGGAGAGCGATTCTGCCTGTCGTTCTAATAGAGTGCGGCGGACGCCATGCATGCTGACTCTATCGTAGTCCGCCGTAAGCGTTGTTAGCAGGCTGACAACCTGGTACTCTGGTCTTCGTTGAATTTCATATAACGTGATGGCACTGTCTTTGCCACCACTCCATGCCAAGAGGACTTTCTCTGCCATTTTTATACTAGACATTGCCTTGGGAGGAGGCGTAACACATCGGTACTAGAAAGCATTCCAGTGCAAGACCGTTTCCAGCTTCTTCTTGGGGACATGGAGCACTCCATTCTCGTCCTTCCAGTACCTAACCGAGCCTTGAAAGGGCTCCTCAACCGGGCTTTCATCGGGATAGCCCAGGGCGATGAGCAGGGAAATGTCATAACTATCAGGGACGCTACATATTGTTCTCAGCTTATCCCAGTCCACATTGAGAAGGGCACATGAAGCAATGCCATCTTCCAGGGCTACGAGTATTATATTCTCCATCGCCCCTCCGATATCGTACGAGGTCCATGGCGCCTTGGCGCTGGCGTCCTTGAGTATAGCGATGTAGGCCTTGGGCTCGTGGCCCGGGGGCGGGTCGCCCGCCGGCCTGATATATGCCGCCCATTTTATAGTGGAGAATACCTGAGGCAATAGTTGTGCGTCATCCACAACGATATACTCCAGTGGCTGGAGGTTGGCCCCCGATGGTGCTAGCCTGGCTGCATTGACGCACCTCTCCAGGATGTCTTTGGGGATCGATAGGTCCTTGAATCGCCTGATTGACCGTCGTTTGATAGCCGTATCATAAACACCCATATCGATACCTATAAGTTTTTTATGACAAACTCGCAACTGGAAGCTAGTTAATATCACGGCATTATACCACCTTTGATGTGAGAAGGGAGGGAGAGAGTGTAGGGAAATCCCTCAACTGTAGCGCCCATGACTGGGGACTTTAGGGGTTGATTATGACTATTTAAAAATCCCTTGCCCGCTGATACAATTTTATCGCAATCGAACTGGATCACAGCAATACAGTGTACTAGTTCCCCAACATTTAGAAGCGAGGAGATTATCGATGAAGGCGTGTGAAGGACAGGTTGGCCGGGTTTTCGTTATACGGCTTGAGGATGGAGAAATAGTCCCCAGATGTATTGAGGATTTCGCCGAGGAGAACGGGGTATATGTGGGACATGTTATCCTTGTTGCTGGAATTGGAGATGGTGAAATCGTGGTGGGTCCGCGGCACTCCGAGGAAAGGCCGCCGCAGCCGATGCTGCTACCCATAGACGGTGCGCACGAGGTGGTAGGGGTGGGTGAGCTTGCGCCTGCAGAAGA
>CAZYLE010000286.1:0-2245 GCA_964648675.1 uncultured Dehalococcoidales bacterium | reverse complement strand
TTTCATTGAGGACCTGACCGAAAAGGTCAAGCTCGATGATGCCGACATCATCGTCTCCGGCGGCCGCGGCCTGGGTAAGCCGGAGAATTTCCAGATAATAAAGGAACTGGCAGATGCCCTGGGAGCGGCTTTGGGATCATCGCGCCCGCCGGTAGATGATGGCTGGATTCCCTACTCGCATCAGGTAGGTCAGACGGGTAAGACCGTCTGTCCCAAGCTCTATATCGCCTGTGGCATCTCCGGGGCAGTCCAGCACCTGGCCGGTATGCAGACATCTGATGTCATCGTCGCCATCAACGAAGACCCCAACGCACCCATCTTCCAGGTAGCCACCTATGGAATTGTCGGCGACCTGTTCGAAGTGGTGCCGATGCTGACCGATAAGCTGAAGAAAACGCGCGGGCTCGCTTAGCTAAGCAGTTCATATGCCCGCAACAGAACTATCGCCACATCCATCCTGCTCGATTGCAATTGACACTTATATGACTTCTTACTATACTGCTGGCACTAACACGTGACAGGAGGTTATAGCCATGGCCTCACTATTGAAACTTGTGTTTGGCGGTATTTTTGTCTGTGGTGCCCTAGCGCTCGTTGTTCTAGGTATCCTCGCCTTCTTCGATATGGGATATGCTGCCGGTCTATATGGCGCGCCAGCGTGGTTCATCTTTGTAATGGGCCTCGCTTTTGCCATCCCGATAGGCTGGATTGGAGTGGCCATACTCAGAAGCCGTGAGATCGTATAATTCCCGCATCCCCGGTGTCCTTTTCTCAGCGAAAGGCACCGATTGCGAACAGAAACGGCGAGTACACTTGCTGGCAAATTCCCACTATTCTAGCCAAATGGCGTCCCATTTTCCGCGAGCACAATCTCGGGCATAGAAAGAAGGAGAAGAAAAGCAGCATATCATGCCACGCTCTTAGCACCGGGGAAGCAACTGAGAGATAATAGAACGAAAAGGGAGGTTCAAATAATGGATTTCGAACTCACTGAAGAACAAAAGATGTTCCAAACAATGGTACGCGATTTTTGCGCCAAAGAAGTCGAACCCTATGCTGCCGAATGGGATGAGACCGGGGAATTCCCATACGAAACTGTTAAAAAGATGGCTGATGCTGGCCTGTATAGCGTTGGATTTCCCGAAGAATACGGTGGGACACTGGACGAGGTAGCTTTTGTCATAGCCTGTGAGGAGATCGCTCGTGCTTCCGCTGGCTTAAGCGTGTCATATATATGCAGCCTGGGCTTGGGCATGTATCCCATTACCATGCACGGTAATGAGCAGCAAAAAAGTCACTACATTCCTCGCGTAACCAGGGGAGCCACAGTTGCCTTTGGTCTAACCGAGGCAATGGCCGGCAGCGATGTCGCCGCTCTCGAGACGAGGTACACCGAAGAAGGTGAATATTACGTTCTCAACGGCAATAAGATTTTCATAAGCAATGGCGCTGAAGCCGATTTTGTTACCACCTTTGCCACCAAGGATAAATCGCTGGGATATCGGGGTATCAGTGGTTTTGTGGTGGACCAGGGCGCCCCCGGCTTCTCTGTAGGCAAGAGAGAGAAAAAGATGGGGTTACGCCCGGCATCAGCAACAGAGCTGATTTTCGACGAGTGCAAAATCCCCCGTGCCAATATGTTAGGCGAAGAGGGAAGAGGATTTAGAATGGCATTGGAAGCTATAGATGCCAGCCGAGTAACCATAGCTGCCCAGGCCGTAGGCATAGCCCAGGCAGCCTTTGACGCATCCGTCGCTTATGCTAAGGAAAGAAAGCAATTTGATACGGAACTGGCGCAAATGCAAGCGATTCAATGGATGATATCCGATATGGCCACGGACATCGACGCCGCGCGGCTACTGACCTACCGGGTTGCCTGGATAACCCAGCAAGAAGGGCGTGCCCCCCTCAAGGAATCCGCTATGGCAAAACTCTTCGCCAGTGAGGCATCTCACCGGGTTTGTCACAAAGCGGTTCAAATATTTGGTGGTTATGGCTATACCAGGGATTTCCCCGTGGAACGGTACTATCGTGACCAGAGAATAACCGAACTGTATGAGGGAACCTCGGAAATGCAGCGGATGACAATTGCTCGCCAGGTATTAGGTGCGAGCAAGCGTACTTGACAGAAAGCCACCTTGTATCTATAATAACTCATCTTTGTATAAAATATTACTATGATAATCGACGTATCGCAGCTTATTAAGGAGCATATAGGTACTACCAGGCGTTACGGGTTCCGCGA
>CAZYLE010000285.1:234-2246 GCA_964648675.1 uncultured Dehalococcoidales bacterium | reverse complement strand
CGCTGGAATTGTCCCCGATCTCCACATCTCCAACGACATAGGCCGCCTCGCTGACGAAGGCCGATTCCGCCACTTGTGGGGTCTTATCGCCAAAGCCCTTGATCATTCGTCACCCCTTTTTCGCTCTTCGCGGTATCGTCATTAGGATAGCGCTATTACTTTTGGTGTCAAGAGGAAGTCAGCTTGCCCCTGCCCTCCTTTTATGCTAGACTTCCCTATACGGAAGGAGGCCGGAATGAAAGGTCGCGTCTTCTCCGGAGCGAGACCAACAGGCAGGCAGCACATCGGAAATTACCTGGGCGCCATCCAGAACTACGTCAAGCTCCAAGATGACTACGAGTGTATCTACTGCATCGTCGATATTCACGCCCTGACCACCCTTGAGGACACCCACAAGCTCCAGTATAACATCCGTGAGATGATGCTCGACTGGCTGGCGGCAGGGCTCGATCCCCAGAGGAGCATCCTTTTTGTGCAGTCGCATGTGCCCCAGGTGATGGAGCTTCACACCCTTCTCAGCATGGTCACCCCCCTCGGCTGGCTGACCCGGGTTACCACCTTCAAGGAAAAGGCCAGGATGCAGCCTCACAATATCAACTATGGCCTGGTGGGCTACCCGGTGCTGATGACGGCGGACATCGTTTTATATAAGGCGGAGATCGTCCCCGTGGGCGAGGATCAATTGCCCCATTTGGAGCTGGCCCGTGAGATCGTGCGCCGCTTTCATAGTATCTTCGGCCTCACCTTCCCCGAACCACAGGCTAAGCTAACCGATGCCCCCCTTGTCCTGGGGCTGAATGGCGTGAACAAGATGAGCAAGAGCCTGGACAACCATATCGAACTCGCCGCCTCGCCCGAGGAGACGCGGCAGCGGGTGCTGGCCGCCTTCACCGACCCAGCTCGCAAATATCGCAGCGACCCCGGCCACCCTGACGTGTGCAATGTGTGGTGCCTGCACCACTTCTTCAACTCCGACCATGTGGATGTAATCGCTCAAGAGTGCAGAAGTGCCCTCCGCGGCTGTGTGGAATGCAAGGAGCAGTTAGCTGAGGGGATAAATCGTGCCCTGGCCCCCTTGCGGGAGAGGCGCGCCGCGCTGTCAGCAAGACCTCAGTATGTGACGGAGGTGCTTGCCGATGGAGCCCTCCGCGCCCAAGTCATTGCCACCGAGACCTTGAGAGAGGTCAAGGAGAAGATGGGGCTTATCTCAAACTAAACGTGAGGGTCATTCCCGATTTTTGCCCAGTAAACCAGTAGTAAAGAAGTTCAAAGCGTAACTTTAACAAATAAGAGGCTAGTAATGTCTGTTCAACACCAATTGACTAGGGGTGAGATTTCTTGGGTGGTACATGACTACCTATTCTTCAATGAAATTAAGGAGCAGGTGGGACTTGAAAAGGCAAGGGGCATTTATTTTAAGGTCTGGGAAAAAGTTGGACATGGCAGAGTAACAGAAGCAAAGCAAAAGCTTGGAATAGAAAAAGCGAAAGACTTCGAAACTTTCAGAAGTATAATGAAAGCTTTAGCTGGACCCACAAATGTCATTGCAGAAGATTCGGGGACTCGATTAGCATTGGAATTCACGTGGTGTCCATTCTACGAAGTCGGGAGGACGATTCTTAGAGAGCCAATGGGTAATCCAGCGGGCTATCATAGCTCCGAGTGGGTGAGAGTGGCTGCCGATGCGCTGGTTGACATGGATAGAGGTATGGTGTTAGCGACAGGGCTAGAAGGTGTTTCAAATATAGTTGAGTCGCATATGTGCCTGGGTGATAAAGTGTGCAGAAGGGTTTTTGAGTTATAGAAAGAAAATCTCCACTTAAAGGGACGAAGGGAAGAAATAGAGAAGCGGTGGTAGAGAACGAAAATTTGCCTTTAGCCGGAAGCGGCCGGGGAGCCTTTGATGTAGCCAACCAGGCGGTGAGGGAGGCGGGGCAGGTTATTATGGCACATTTCCACAGCGAAAAGCGCATCTCATATAAGGCTGGAAGGAGCCACATTGTCACCGATGT
>CAZYLE010000285.1:0-224 GCA_964648675.1 uncultured Dehalococcoidales bacterium | reverse complement strand
ACATTGGCATTATGACCGAGGAATCGCCGAACATCGCCACTGATTCCCCTTGCACCTGGATCATCGACCCCATCGATGGCACCCGCAACTATGCCTATGGCATCCCTCACTTCTGCGTTTCCCTGGCACTGGCGCGTAACGAGGATGTTCTCCTGGGCCTCATCTATGATCCGGTGAGGGATGAGCTTTTTCGTGCGGAGAAGGGCAAGGGCGCTTTCTTAAAC
>CAZYLE010000284.1:0-2260 GCA_964648675.1 uncultured Dehalococcoidales bacterium | reverse complement strand
AAGGGTATGATTAATGCGGAAAGACCGCCCTGATTAAAAGAGCTCACGCGACTAATAAGGATAACATCAGAGATGATTGTGATAATCTAAAATCCCCCTGAATCCCCCTTTACAAAGGGGGATTTTATTAGGGTGTGATGCCAAGCCTTATAATAAGGGGATTTTTGTCTGCGGATTATGCCAACTTTTTATAAGGGGGATTTTATTAGGGCGTGATGCCAAGCCTCACAAGAGGGAGACCTACACCTTTTCCCCCTTTTTAAAGGTTTTATCACAATCCCCCTTTTCTAGAGGGCTTACCACCCTACCACCTTTCTAAAGGGTTCACAATCGTACCCCCTTTTTTAAAGGGGGTAAGGGGGATTTTATTAGGGCGTGATAACTAGCCTCTTAAGAGGCTAGAAACGAACAAAACTAGATTTGGGTCATCGAAATTTCATGCTATGCCGACTTGCTACCGACGGCCAAGAACGTCATCAAGAAAAACAATAAGCTGCTCGTTGTTGGTGGCAAGCAGCTCCACCATCGATTCAATCACAAGATTCAGCAGAAAGGGAAACAGCATATTCAGCTTATCACCATATTCATGCAGCAGTGTTCCTATCTCAGCAAATCCCTCGGCTGCTTGGGGAGACTCGCCGTGGCTTGCAGCCTGCATCGTACCCATCAACTGGTCAAGCTTTCGCTTATATATTTCCCTTGCCTTTTCATCTAGGTACTTGGTGCTGGTTAATTTCATTAGCCCGATATGGTACTTCTCATCCATATAGACCCCTCCACTGAGATTAGTAAAGCCCAAAGATTACCTTAATGACAATCAGACACCATGTCAACTAATACCGCGCGTAACCACTGGATTGTGCTGCTTGCAATGGGGAAGACGTAGGCTTTACAATGGGACTAAGCTATAGTCCAATTGCAGGTATGTCGAGCTGTGATGGATCCTACAGACAAATACATAAATATGTGCGAGAAGGCATGGCCATATCTGAGGACAATTTTCGATTACAAGGACATTGTATATTCACCTAGCAGGCAGGCCTTGTGTAAAACCTCGTATAAACAAGATGCTAATGGATATCTTAAGCCGGTTTTTGTGAAGTTCGACGACATAGAAATGATACAGGCAGATGATTTTTTCATTGTGTGGCAAGAGCGCCAACTACAAGATATGATAGCGGAAAGCAATGTGACCTACTCTCAGTATTTGGACCTGCGCCGTTCATCTAGCGTGCTGGGTAATATACCCAGAGACATTGATGGTAGTTTCTTGCAGAGCGCATTGCTGCTTGCGCTGGTAATACATGAACGGTACGGCCAGACATGGAACGGTAGGGACTGGGTAAATGTGGAAGAGGACTAAAAAGACGGTGAAGAGGATTGCATATCTGGGACCGCCAGGAACCTTTACCGAGGAAGCGGCGCTCATCTATGATAAAACCGCCCACTTCACTCCCTTCCCCAGCGTCGCCGCGGTAGCTGCCGCTGTCGCCTCAGGGATGGCAGAGGAAGGGGTAGTCGCTATCGAGAACAGCATCGAAGGCTCGGTAAACGACACACTGGACCTACTTATCCACGAGTCGAAGGTGCTCATTCGAAAAGAGCTTGTCTTACCCATCAAGCATCATCTATTAGCGAAGCCGGGGACACAGGTGAGCGACGTAAAGGTGATCTTCTCTCATCCTCAGGCATTGGGGCAATGCCGCCGCTTCATTGAGTGCTGCTTCCCCAAAGCACAGGTCGTTGCCGCCCTATCAACCTCCGCTGCAGTTGAGGAGATGATGGCCTCCAGCCACCCCGGTGCCGCTATCGGCACGGCGAGGGCAGCCGCACTCTATGGCGCAGACATATTGGCCAGGGAGATCCAGGATCAGGCCTCCAACGTCACCCGCTTTGTGGTTCTCGCTCCAACTGACCACCCACCAACGGGCTTTGATAAGACCTCGATATGTTTCTCATTCGCCGAGGACCGGCCGGGGGTACTCGCCGAAGTGCTCAATGAGTTTGCCGAGCGAAATATCAACCTGGCAAAGCTGGAATCTCGCCCCTCCAAGGAGAGCCTGGGGCGGTACTTCTTCCTACTTGACCTGGAGGGGCACCGTGAGGAGCCCCTGATCAGCGAGGCGCTACAGCGGGTGAGAGAGAAGACTGCCCTGCTCAAGATCTTCGGCTCCTACCCAAGATATAAAGAAAGTTAAAAAGGGAGGCAAAGCCTCCCTTTTTGCTTTTTCGTCCTAAGTATGGCTGTACTGGCTATACC
>CAZYLE010000283.1:0-2262 GCA_964648675.1 uncultured Dehalococcoidales bacterium | reverse complement strand
GAGGACGACGATGCCCAGGAGGACAACGATGGCGAGGAGACCTGCCAGTACGATCCAGGCCTCAATGAATTTCTCGTGCCACCGCCACCGCCGCCTGAGACTCCGGTCTAAGCCTGCGGCGGCGATGGTTGAGGCGCTCCGCTGCAACATAGCTATGTTGTTCCTCTTTAGCTAGTTTATGGCGATGTTGTGTCTGCTTCTATTATACGCCTCTACGGTAGAGGCACATAGCCCACATCGGTCACCTTCTCCTGGCCTTCTTCTGATAGACAGTAGTCGATGAACGTTTTAATAACGCCATCCGGCTCTCCGTTGGTATAGTACAGCAGTGGTCGGGTGATAGGATAAGTGCCGTCCAGTGCTGTCTCCACACTGGGCAATACGGCAGGGTCGTCGGCCATCTGCTTGATTGCTAACTCCTTCACGTCGTCGGTGACATAGCCCAGGCCGGGATAGAAAATGGCATTGGGATTTGCCGCCACCTCCCCTACCCCTTGTGAGGTGGATGGCAGGAAGAGCACATCGGGTCCATACTCAAGGCTCTTGTCCTCTGTTGCTAAGCCCTCCATCTGCACCACATGCTCCTTGAAGAAGACATGGGTGCCTGAATTGGTGTCACGCGAGAGGACCACAATCGTGGCGTCATCGCCGCCGACCTCATTCCAGTTGGTTATCTGGTTGGTGTAAATGGCGGAGAGCTGCGCTATCGTCAGTTCCGATACCGGGTTGGATAGGTGCACCACCACCGAGAGTGCATCTGTGGCTACCTGAATCTCATAGGGGTTTACACCATTTGCCTCAGCTTGGTCAAACTCCGTTGATTTTATCTTGCGGGAAGCCTGGCAGATGTCGGTGGTGCCGTTGATGAGAGAGGCAATCCCCACCCCGGAGCCAGGGCCACTGACGGCGATGTTCACTTCGGGGTGCATTTCCATGAATTCTTCTGCCCATACCGATGTCAGTGGGGTTACTGTGTTTGAACCGATTATCTTGATGCTGCTCCCACCGCCTCCTGCGCAACCGACTATGGCAAGAGCGATTATAAGCAGGCCCAAAATGGGCAACATCAACCAGCCTTGTTTAAGCTCTATATTCATGTTTCCTCCTTCCTGTTCATCTGCGAACCATACTATACTTAGCTGGATCGCCATACAGTTTCTAGCATAACACGCAGAGTGTGATGTTTGTTTAAGGCTGGGTTAGGCTTGTGTAAAGATTTGGTTAAGGTTTTGAAAAATGTACAGAGGACAGGGGAAGGGTAAAGGTGAAGGTGGAGCCTTTTCCCTCTATGCTCTCCGCCCAAATCTGGCCGCCATGGGCGTGTACAATGTGCTTGGCAATGGCCAGGCCCAGTCCAGTTCCGCCACCCGCTCTGGCTCGGTCGGCCTTGTAGAAACGCTCAAAGATGCGTGAGATATCCTCAGCGGGGATGCCTACGCCGGTATCGGCCACAGAGATGGCTATGGTATCACCCCTTATATTAGCGGAGGCCGTTATCTTGCCACCAGGTGGGGTGAACTTGATGGCGTTGTGAAGGAGATTGAGCAGGACATATTCCATTTGCTCTCTATCCGCCAGGGCTTGGGGCAACGTGGCCGGGGCATCCGTTTCAATGTTGAGTCCAGCCCTGTCGGCCTGAGGGCGAAGTCTCTGGCTAACCTGGCTGATGACGTCACCTATATTGATAGATTCCGTATTGAAGGCAACCTCACCGCTTTCAATACGAGAGAGCTGGCCTAGCTCCTTTACCATTTGCTCCAGTTTGTCCGCTTCTACGTTTAACCTTTCCAGGAAGTCGAGCGCAACGCTTTCGTCAGCGATAGCCCCTTCCTGAAGAGTTTCAGTCAGTGCCTTAATCGAGGCTAAAGGCGTACGTAACTCGTGGGAGATATTGCTGACGAAGTCACGGCGCACCGTTTCCAGCCTGCGTAGCTCGGTGAGGTCCTGGAGGATGATCAAGCACCCCGTCTCACCATTGGTCTCAACCGGGGTAGCGGTTATCCGCAAGAACTTCCTGTCAGGCTCAGTTTCGGCCTGTCCGCTTTGCTGCTCGCCGCTCTGCATACAACGAGTAAGTACATTGACCAGTTCATGGTCTCGTATCACTTCTATCGGGGAGCGCGATAGCATCTCTCGCTCGGTAAGATTAAGGATCCTCTCGGCGGCGTTATTGACCATAGCGACCTTGCCCTGCCCATCTATGATAAGGGCGCCATCAGCCATATTGGATAATATTGCTGACATCTTGTCTCGCTCCCCAGA
>CAZYLE010000282.1:0-2297 GCA_964648675.1 uncultured Dehalococcoidales bacterium | reverse complement strand
AGCATGGACCGATGGCTATACCTTTTATATTTATGCTTGGTCTTATGATGACGATGGCGTTGGTGCTGAAGACACAGAGACCTTCACTTACGATACCACAGAGCCAACTACCACCATCGATGACATCTCTGACTATCTCAATGAGCTCACTGCGATCACGGGCACCGCAACCGATACCTCGCCAGGCGAGATTGCTGGGGTCGAAGTGCGGATCAAACGCAGCAGTGACGATAAGTACTGGAATGGTTCCACCTGGGTAGTGGCTGAGACATGGCTCGCTGCCACAGCCTCGGATGGCGCATTCGATTCCGCCAGCGAAGCTTGGGAAATTACCACCACTACCTCGCCAGCTTTGGACACAACGTGGGGCGGTGGCCAGAGATATACCATCGACGCCAGGGCTAAGGACGACGCAGGAAATGTGGACGCCTCCCCAGCAACGGTGGATGTGACAATTGGAAGCAGAGGTCTTCAGTGGTGGCATATCCTGTTGATTGCGCTAGGCGGCCTCATCATCATCGGGGGTATTATCGTGCTCGTCGTTCTGCCGAGGATACGGCCTCCTCTCGAGGAGGGCTACGAAGAAGAGCTTTGATAGCTCTTGTCAATGTCCCGGTGCATTGGCCCTTGGCTACAAGCAACGGTTTGCTGCAAGCGCAAGGGTATGAAGTACCAATTGTCACGATTGTTACGTCATAGCTAGACAAGTTAGCGACCTGTTCAGAGTTCTGAAGTGGACAAAAGCCTGTCTCGAATTCTGATTCGTAGGATCTGGGCGCAGAGCTCGTCTGGCTTCAAACAAAGTGCGGTTTTTCAGCCACATAGCGGACTGACCATTACGAGGCAATGCATGGCCAAGGTTGATGTGATAGAATAGCCATCATGGGACGCAAGAACTGGCTAGTCTTAAACCAAGACACCTCTGCCATAAAGAGTGGCTTAGCAGACTTTCTTACCTTGAGTCGGGCTGGCATCGGCTTGATAATTCTGTCGCTCAGCTTTGTGGGGAACGGTGCCTATATAGCGGTAGTCATCCTGGCGTTGGGCGGAGCGGCAACCGATGTGCTTGATGGACGTGCTGCCAGAAAATATCTTGGTAAAGATCGGGAAGGAAAGCTGGGAAGGCACGACCTGACGGTTGACACTATCTTCGTACTTTGCGTTCTGGCATACCTCTCTCTATCAGGCATCGTCGTGCCCAAGGTATTAGGGCTGGCCTGGATCGTCCTTGCCCTCATCTCGGCGTTGGTGTGGAAGTTAAAAGCCAAAGTGCTCACTTTGTTTGAAATCCCGACTATACTGGCCTTATTCGCTATTGCCGGTATATATGACCTGAAACTGTTCTTCCTGGTCTTAGTGCCGACAACGCTTGCTGGCGTGATTTTCAACTGGGATAGGATGTGGTATGTGCTCCGCGTGAAAATCCCCAGGGATTTCTGTGAGTAAAACCGCCATCGCGCCAGACAGTAAGGCAGTTGGCAATGGAAATGGTGTCTACGCAATCATGTCACCACTAGCTTAGACTACCCCAGGCTAGAGGTGAGTTTCTGTCTCAACGTTGAACGATTGTCCATTTTGTAAAAGCCTGTACCGTGACAAGGCTGCCCTCCGTGCGGGAGAGTGCATTGAAACTCTCTGGCGTTCACATCGCGAGCTTCTGATTTTCTCAACTTCCGCTCCAGTGATACCAGTTATATGAGAAGCTGAAGAGCTTGTGTTGTTTTGGGAGAAATGGCTTTTCACATTTTGGAAAACAGTAGGCTATAATAGGGGGTAATGCAGAAGATAACCTGGAAGTGTCTGTGCTCTATCTGTCAGCGCCCGATACACCGCGGCAAGCCAACCATTCTCTTCGCCACAGACAGACCGATGATTATGGGGATTAGTCATTCCGGGTGCGCTTACGACCGCTCCCAATATGGCCTTTTCCAAATGTGCCCGCCCGATTATCTTTCCGATGAGCAGATCTCTTTCCTCGTGCAATCCTACTACAGGCTTTACAACCTTCCAGGCGGACAGGAACCCAACCGGGAACTGCGGATATGTTTGGCGACTTTACTCAGGGATTACCCGACCTCAATGGTCAACCCGATGGCATCTTTTCGGACGTTCCTGGACGAATACAAGCGCTGGTCACGCGAGTGGCTGTATGAAGGCGATCTGGAGACGGATTTTCTCCGCATTCTCGGACAGATTCAGGAGGCTGCTAGAGCTCTGCCAGTGGGAGTTGAAATTGACTTCCGGACCTGAGATACCTATGTTCGATCATCTGTTCCAAGTTTCACATTTGCTTGAAA
>CAZYLE010000281.1:0-2307 GCA_964648675.1 uncultured Dehalococcoidales bacterium | reverse complement strand
CAGCCCGGCCAATAAAGGCACATGTAGCAACCCATAAGAGGTTAACCATGGTTGATTTAGATAACGCGTCAGTCTGCCGACAATTTGACAAGTCAGGAATGCTCGATCACCTGCACGGGTTCCCCGAGCAGTGCCAGAAAGCCTGGGAGAAGGTGCAGCGATTTGAGCTCCCTCGCGAATATGCCAGAATCTCTAATGTCGTTATCGCGGGGATGGGTGGCTCTGCTATCGGCGGCGATATCGTGCGCCGGCTGGCCTTGGCAGAAAGCAAGGTACCAGTTACGGTGCACCGAGACTATGGACTGCCGGCATTCGTTAACGAGAACACCCTGGTTATCGCCTCCAGCTATTCAGGGAATACCGAGGAAACGCTCTCCGCGTTCACCAAAGCACTAGGAACTCGCTGCAAAAAGCTGGTAATCACCTCCGGGGGCCAACTTAAGCAGTTAGCTGAAAGGGAAGGTATTCCTGTTTTCATTATCGACTACCAGGCCCCTCCCCGGGCTGCCTTTCCCCACAGTTTTATTCCCCTGGTAGGCATTTTTCAGAAGCTTGGTTTGCTTGTAGACAAGTCGGCAGATTTACAGGAGGCGGTGGACATTCTGGGGGAATTGTCCAGAGACTTAGTTGAAACCAGGCCCCTCGCTTCTAATCCTGCCAAGCAAGTGGCAGCTAGGTTGCGGGGACATATAGCCGTCATCTATGGAGCCGAGATGTTTTCAGAGGTAGCTCTGCGCTGGAAGGGGGAATTTAACGAAAACAGCAAGGCCTGGGCGTTCTTTGAAAGCTTCCCTGAACTCAATCACAATGCCGTAGTCGGCTACGAATTCCCCATCGAAGCGAAGGAAAGGATATTCGTGCTTATGCTGCGCTCACCTTCGTTTCATCCCCGGAATCTGCTTCGCTACGATGTTACCGCTAGACTGCTAGCCAGGGCGGGAATCGCTTGCGAATTCGTGGAAGCCGTAGGGAAAAGCGCCCTAGCTCAGGTGTTGAGTCTAGTCCACCTGGGCGATTACGCCAGCTTCTATCTGTCAATGCTAAACGAAGTTGACCCAACATCTACAGACGCCATAGATTTTGTGAAGCAGTACCTCGCCCAATCCTCTGTTTCAGGTGACTAGGCTACAGCGAAAGCGTGCGGACGACAGGATGATGGGTGGGCAAGTCAACTTGCTGAACTCAGCAATGTAGACAGCTTTCAGTGCTCTTGCCGATGCCCGTTGCTGCTGTCTCGGCCCAAGTTGAACTGGGCAAGGAAGCAATAGATGTCTTGCAGCCTATATCGTCGGTCGCCCCGAGGGCTAATGCGGTAGGCCACTATTGTCCCTTTATCACTCCAGCGCCGCAGGGTATTCGTGTGGACGTGGAGGAGCTCCGCCACTTCCCTTGGCGTAAGCATCTTGTCCTTCTTATCATAATCTGACATTTCTTATTCCATATACTACTCAGTCAACCTGTCTCAGCATAACCTACCCCATCCAACCACACAATCACCCGATCGTACTGTTTTAATCGTGTTCTGGGCAGAAAATGGTACTAGAGCGGAAGGCTGATGAAATGGACCGTTTCTTGTTCGAAATGGTGAGCCTGCACGAAACATCATCCTGCCATCTTCATGTAAGAGTCCCGTGGTGTTCCGGCGAGAAAATCACACACCTGTCTCCCTACAGTTGAGAATCGTAGCTAGACTCAGTGTTCAGGTCGGTTCAAGCACAGTTGAAGCTTAGTATCTCCTCCAGCACGACTCTCCATCTGTCCCCCAGGAGCCTGGTGTCCAACTTGATTTGTGTGGCGCCTATCTTGACTCCGGCACCAACATATTTACTCATGACTCCCCCTGCCCCTCTTATCTTAAGAGGGGAATCAACGGTTTGGGACTGTACTACAATTTGCCTGCCCTGTGCGGAAATGGAGCTTACCCTAGCCTGCGTAGCCAGAACCTTGATCTTCACTATGTAGAGAAGATTTTCCACAGGCTCAGGCAAAGGACCAAATCTATCTTGGAATTCCTGCGCCACCTTCTCTGTTTCCTCGATATGCTCCACCTTAGCCAGTCTGTGGTAAAGGCTTAATCTGGTATTTAGATTGGAAACATATTCTTCCGGTATGTGGGCGTCTAAAGGCAGGGAAATGCTGGGAGATTGCTTCACTTCCCCTTCGCCATGCTCAGGGCTTTGGCTCACCGCTTTGACACTCTTCTTAATTCCACCCTCACCTATTCCTCTCCCTTCAAGGGAGAGGTTAGAAGAGGGTACAAACTGGGTACAATGGTAACAAAGTAAACCGAGGACATGGGTAACAGGT
>CAZYLE010000280.1:985-2308 GCA_964648675.1 uncultured Dehalococcoidales bacterium | reverse complement strand
CTGTGGGTGCGTCGTTTGCTTCCGGGGTCCAGTATGCGGTGCAACACCATGGCGAAGGCTGCCTCCTCCAGGGAGAACCGCACCTCTGTCTCACCCTGCAACTGGGCTAGCTGCTCCTCCAGCCCCAGGTGCTCCCACAGGCGGCGGAACACCAGCGCTGTCCCGTAGGCCTGCCCCTGATGTAACTCAGGGGCCTGGCCCTGGGAAAGGTGCCCCTCCCCTTCCACCTGCACCCAGCAGCGCTCCGAGTACCTGCTCAGGGAGGCGATGAGCCGGTCCAGAGCACCGCTCCCTTGCAGGGCGTCCATCCGCCCCAGCTTGGCCACCAGCTCCTGGCGCTCTTTCCCGTTGGACATGTAGTTGCGGCACAGGTACAGATAGACCCGGGCTGAGCCGTCCTTGTTGCGCCGGATGAAGTGGCGGATAAACATTCCATCAGTATCATCCCTTAATACAGGCCAAATGTCAAGGGGCTGAGCCAAAATCGTTCCACCATATTTTGCCATCCGGCGAGCAAAATCGTATCTGGCGGGTCAGAGACTTAGCTTTGGCAGGAAATCTTAACTGTAAAAGTCAGGACCTGAGAATTGGGGGGGCGATTTTCGCTGGATTTTCGTTGTTTTTCCTTGTATATATGTTAATAATCTGGGACTAGCGAAAGGCCGTCATGACGAATCCATCACAGCCAAACTGCGTTCTCTGCTAAGCGATCCTTGGACGCTACTGCTGCCATCACTTTTAATAGCCTACTACTACCTTGGTACCTCAGTACCAAGGGTTAGACCGTAGGGTGGGTGTAACGCAATGAAACACCAGCCCCCTCATAACAACGCGACGGACAGGTACAAGAAGAAAGGGATAAGAGCAGGGGTAATTTATGTGTGAAGCGGGTGGAGAATGTGTAGTCACTGTCCAATGGGGCCAAAAGCATAGAGTGCACCTTAGCAGGCAGCGTCCAATGAAGATTCACAAAGCAGCAATCACATGGCTGACGGTTTCTTTCATTCTAGCAGCCGTGGTTGCTGGCTGCGTCGAATCACCGACGCGGGCCAACACCTGGAGTCGCATTCTGGGCGGTGCTGACCGAGATGGAGCCCACTCGGTACAACAGACAACTGACGGGGGCTACATAATCGCTGGATATACTGAGTCCTACGGGGAGGGTAAAGCTGATGTTCATGTCATAAAGACTGACTCTGGGGGGAACAAGCAATGGAGCCGCACGTTTGGCGGTCCCGGATATGATTATGGTTATTCCGTGCAGGAGACGACCGATAGGGGCTTCATTGTCACCGGGAATACCTGGTCGGACGAGAACTGGTC
>CAZYLE010000280.1:0-975 GCA_964648675.1 uncultured Dehalococcoidales bacterium | reverse complement strand
TCCGATGTTTGCCTGATCAAGACGAATTCCAACGGCGAAGAAGAGTGGAGCAAAACCTTCGGGGGACCCAAGCAGGATTGGGGACAGTCGGTTCAGCAGACCAGCGATGCAGGATACATTATCGTCGGATATACTGACTCTTTTGGCGCAGGCTATTCTGACGTCTACCTGATCAAGACCGATGCCGGGGGCAACGAGCTATGGAGCCGGACTTTCGGTGGCTCAAGCTACGATGATGGCCTTTGCGTTCAGGAGACAAATGATGGCGGCTACATTATCGTCGGCGAGACCAAATCCTATGGCATCGGTGTAGGTAATGTCTACCTTATCAAGACTGACTCCGAAGGCAAGGAACAATGGAGCCGCACCTTCGCCGGAACTTTAGCTGCTAGTGGCGCTTCTGTCCAGCAGACAAAGGACGGGGGATACGTAGCAGCCGGAGTCACAGGTTCCAGCCTTTATAGTGCAAATGCTTACCTCATCAAAACCGACCCCCAAGGCAATCAGCAGTGGCATCGGACCTTCGGCGGCTCAAAGGTAAGCCATGCGGAATCAGTGCAACAGACTAGGGACGGGGGCTATATCATAGCTGGATCGATTTACTCAAGCATCGCATGCTTGTTTGATGTCTACATCGTCAAGACTGATGCGGAGGGTAACCTCAGTCCCAGAGAATGAAGGGCAGAGAGTCTAGTTGACCACGAGTACTGCAAGCTACTGTCGCCCTTCTGGTTTGTGCAGCAACTTCGGGGAAAGGTTCCTATCTCAGATCGGTGCGGTCTGATAGCTTATAGCCTCACCTTGGAAAGGTTCGCCGGGTTCACTTGGCGCTGTGAGGAAGTGCGGACAGCGGACTGACAGGCCTAATTGGCACGCAGTACTTGTGGCAGGAGCACATTTGTCCGGAGTGTTTACCCATTGCACATTAACTCAGATTGTTAGGCCAAGCAACAAACGTAGCTACTTGTTAAGCTC
>CAZYLE010000279.1:0-2314 GCA_964648675.1 uncultured Dehalococcoidales bacterium | reverse complement strand
AAAAGTGGGCATTATTGCCCCTGCCTGCCGTTATCGTTATTGCAGGTATTGTCAGCTTCTTACTTGCTCTCCTCGTTGGTCTCGTGACCCTGAGGCTGAAGGGCATATATTTCGCTATCTTCACCTTCGGGCTCGTTGTGCTTATTAGTCAGCTTCTCGTATTCTGGGAGCTTCAAATAGTGGGCAAACGTGGTCAGCATGTCGTCCCAGTCAGTGGCGAAACTGTCTACTACGTGATGCTCGCCATCCTGGTGGTGACATTGGTTACGGTCTATCTTATCAGGCGCTCCAGGCTGGGCTTAGCCATGCAGAGCATCGGTGGCAACGAGGAAGCGGCGGCTCATATGGGCGTAAACACAACCATGGTAAAGGTCTTCACTTTTGGCATCAGCGCCATTTTCATGGGGGCAGCCGGAGCAATCATGGCGACTAGATGGATATATGTCGATCCCGTAACCGCCTTTAATGTGTTCTATTCTTTCATGCCGGTCTTGATGGCTGTCTTTGGCGGCATGGGACAGCTTTATGGCCCGGTGATAGGTGCAGCTATTTTTGCCTATACGGAACGAGCGCTAAGACTCCAGTCACCTTATTACTATATGCTCGCTTTTGGCATTATATTGATACTCATCATCCTGTACCTGCCCGGTGGCCTGGTGTCGCTGGTACCGAAGTTGCGTAATAGACTGGGGGGATTAATATCAAAGTTCTGGAAGGGAGGTAAAGTGGAGCAGCATGCCAATACTTGAAGGGCGAGATGTAACCAAGTATTTTGGGGGGTTAGCGGCAGTATCTCATGTTGACTTCCATATTGACCAGGGCGAAATCGTGGGCCTCATTGGTCCTAATGGAGCTGGTAAAACAACGCTGTTTAACTTAATATCGGCATCTTTTCCTCTTCAATCAGGGGAAATAGAATTTAAAGGCCAGAAGCTCAACGGCCTAAAGCCCCATCAAGTCTGCAAAATGGGGATAGCCAGGACGTTTCAACAGGTTAAGATTTTCGCCGACATGCCGGTCCTTCAGAATGTATTGGTGGGGGCATTTTTCGGCACGCCAACCCCTATATCAGGGGCAGATGCTGCCAGGGAAGCTAGCCAGGCACTGGAGTTTGTCGGGTTGTCAGCAATGAGCGCCACCCCAGCCAAAGACTTGACCCTGGTCAACCAGAAGCGTGTTGAAGTAGCCAGAGCCCTAGCCACCAAGCCCGAACTACTTCTGCTTGACGAACTGATGGCCGGTCTGAATCCCGCGGAGGTAGGCGAGGCTATGGAGCTAGTGACCAGAATTCGAGATAAAGGGATTACAATTTTTATGGTTGAGCACGTCATGAGGGCGATCATGGGCATATGTGGGCGGGTCATGGTGCTCCACCATGGTGAAAAGATTGCTGATGGTACATGCAACGAGATTGCCTGCAATAAGACAGTTATTGATGTATACCTGGGGGAGGAGGCTCATGCTGGAAGTTAGCAACCTAAATGTTTTTTATGGCAAGTCTCAAGCCTTACGCGACGTCTCTTTAAAAGTCAATGAGAGGGAAATAGTGGCTTTGGTGGGCGCTAATGGCGCCGGCAAAACGACACTGCTTAATACTATATCCGGTCTGATGCGTCCAGCTTCAGGTAGTGTAGAGTTTCTTGGTAAAAGAATAGACAGGCTAGGACCCCATGCCATTGTGAAACTAGGTATTTGTCAGATACCCGAAGGGAGAAAGCTCTTTACTGACATGACAGTGTCTGAAAATCTGGACATGGGGGCGTATGCCTCTGAAGCCTGGAAGCGGAGGAAAGAAACGCTTGAGCAGGTGCATCAAATTTTCCCGGTGCTAAAAGAAAGGGGAGGGCAATTAGCGAGAAAATTAAGCGGCGGTGAAGGGCAAATGGTCGCCATCGGTCGGGGCTTAATGTCCAATCCAAGGCTGTGCATGTTTGATGAGCCATCGTATGGTCTGGCACCGAAATTATTCTCAGAGGTTCTGGAGGTCATAAGGCGCCTGCGTGAGCAGGGAATTACCATCTTGCTGGTTGAGCAAAGTGTGCGACAAACCCTTGAGGTAGCCGACCGGGCCTATGTGCTGGAAAACGGGCAGATTGTCTTAGAGGGAAAAGGCAAAGACCTTCTGCAAAATGAACAAGTGAAGACAGCTTATCTAGGACTGTAGCCTAGCTGATTTGATATGCCGCCTCTAAACAATGACAAATGACGAAGCTCAAATGCCAAATAAAGCCCAAAACCCAAATGACAAAAAGAAGTACGACCTTGAAGAACGAACTGCACAATTCGGTGAAGCAATTATCGAACTTGCCAAGAC
>CAZYLE010000278.1:0-2315 GCA_964648675.1 uncultured Dehalococcoidales bacterium | reverse complement strand
GCCACAAACCACCACCTTCTTGCCCGCCCACAGGATATTGGTGGCCCGGGTTACGCCATCGATAGTGCTCTGACCGGTGCCATAGCGATTGTCGAAGAAATGTTTAGAATCCGCCTCGTTCACCGCGATAATGGGATACTTCAGCTTCCCCGCACGCTCCATGCTCTTCAATCGGATACATCCGGTAGTGGTCTCTTCAGTGCCACCGATGATTTTGCCAGCAAGCTCGGTGCGCTGCTTATGGATCGTCGATACCAGGTCGGCGCCATCATCCAGCGTGATTTGAGGCTTGTGATCCAGGGCGGCATTTATATGCTTATAATAGGTCTCAGTATCCTCTCCCTTTATCGCATAAACAGGGATGCCATGCTCGGCCACCAAGGCGGCGGCGGCATCGTCCTGGGTGGAGAGGGGGTTTGAGGCGCATAGCACTACCTTAGCACCACCATCTTTTAGGGCCAGCGCTAGATTTGCCGTCTCGGTGGTGATGTGCAAGCAGCCGGATATTCTGACCCCGCTTAGCGGCTTTTCTAGGGCAAATCGCTCTCGAATGAGCCTTATAACCGGCATCTCGCGGGAGGCCCACTCAATGCGGAGCTGACCCGAGGCAGCTAAGGAGGGATCCTTGATGTCAGCCTTCATTAAGTATTCTCCTTATCGTCAAAATAGGCCCTCCTAATTAAACTGGTCGGCAACCCAGTCGGATATATCAACAGTGCCCATGAGTATCGGTTTCTGATGACAGTCGCTCCCCCCGCTGACCATCAGCCCATGCCGACGGGCGAACTCTAGGTAATGGGCCGTGGTTAGCGCATCATGCCTGGAGTGCCAGCATTCGATGCCATCGATATACCCCAGCATATTCTCTTCGATGATCCTCGTCTGCTCGTTAAGATCAGTGGTTATTGTCACCAGAGAGGTGCCGTTGGGGTCATTGGGGTGAGCATGGAACAGGATGCCGCCGGCGTTCCGAATCAGCCTCGACGCCTCAGCTAGATGAAGCGGATACTTGGGCACGTCACACTTGACCAGATATCTATCGAAGGCCTCCTGCTTATCCTTGACGATCCCCTTGGCGATCAGGTAGTTGGCGATGTGCGGGCGACCGAAGGTCCCATCCACACTCTCCTGGATTTTCTGGAGGTCTTCTTCAGTAAGGCTAGGGATGCCCTCTCTATCGAACTCAGCGTTCAGCCGCTCCAGGATACGACGCGCCCTTTCCACCCTGTGCTCCCTCATCAACCTAAGTTTGTCCCCTAACTCCCGATCGCCGATATCATACCGATACCCAAGAAAGTCCAGGGAGACGGGCCTCCCACCATAGGGAAAGGTCACATTCAATTCCACCCCGGTGATATAGGATATACCGTGCTCCGCAGCCAGGGCAACCGCTTTCTCCTGACCGTCTATGGAATCATGGTCGGTTACCGAAATTAAATCTATACCGCGTTTTTTCGCCTCCCTGAAGATCTGTTCAATGGAGAGAGCACCATCAGAGCAGGTGGAATGGATATGTAAATCTATTTTCACCCTATCTTCCAAGCAGTTCCTCGGCAGCATCAAGAGCCTTTTTACTGTAAGGAAAATCTTCTTTATAGTGCACACGGCAGGGCCATTCTTCGCAATCCTTAGTGCAATATTCTTTCTTGAGATTTATAGCGCACTCAAACACACGACAGGGCATCTTTAATCTCCTGAAGTATTTGGCTCTTTCCTCTGCATCCTTGGCAGTACCACGAGCACATCCTCGGCAGCGCTCCTCGATATAAAGTTTGCAGACCCCACAAGCACAACCACATGCACCAATTCTTACTTCATCCATCTTTTATCTCTTTTCCGCGCCAATGATATACCAGTCCTGGGGCGGGTCATACTGGGTATCCACCGTCAAATGAAGGATATCGATGTTCGGGTATTCTCGCTTCAATTCATCCAGGTCAACCTTTTCGAACTTCTTCTCATTATTGATATAGGCCTGTTCGGTTAGGGCGTTGGACTCGTAGTCCTCTTTTGTCCGCCTCAGAATGCGGGCGATGGCCACCTCCCGCGGGCAGTGGGTCTGCATTAATACCAATCTTCGATGGTGTTTGGCTGCTATCTCAGCGGCACGCCTCCTCAGCCCTTGGGTGACGAAGGTGGCATCGATTATAACGCTATCGCCCTTCTCCAAAGCCTGGTCGGCGCGGCGGAAGGTCTCATCGTAGACTTTCATTCGCTTGTCCATACTTGAGGCCACTTTCTCATCGAATACGTCCTCACCCTTCAGCACCTCCTGCCTGACCAGGTCAGACCTGACGATGGGGTAGCCCTTTATC
>CAZYLE010000277.1:0-2327 GCA_964648675.1 uncultured Dehalococcoidales bacterium | reverse complement strand
ATATCCACGAGATATGATGGTGCACCTCGCCGGTGGCGCGCGGCTCGTAGTATTCATGCTCGTACAACTCTTTAATCTCCAGAAAAGCGAATTGGGTTACCAGCTCTTCACCGGTGGAAAGATGGACAAACCGCTTGTCAAAGAAGGAATTGGGTTCATCGGGAACGGGGATGCCCTTCCCCGAGTGCTCAGGGTCATTCACCGAGAGCGTGCTGAGGAAAGCCAGCCCGACAGGACGCAGAGTTCTTATCACCGCATCCCTCAAACGCTCCCGGTCGTCCGTTCTCAGCACCTGGTATAGATTGGACATAAAAACGATGTCGTAGCGGTAATCTGCCACTTCGGTGAGGGTACAGCAACGGAACTCAACGCCTTCCTGCTGTTTCGCTTGGGCTGCCCTCGAAGCGATGTCGATAGCATTCGGCGACAGGTCTATGCCCACGACACTGCAGGGCAGGTTGTCAAGGAGATAGAAGGCATCACGACCGTAGCCACAGCCGATGTCGAGCACGCTGAGTAGGTTTGCGCTCGGCCCGCGTTCAAGCACGTATCGAACAGCGGCGACGGCCAGCTCGCTCGGCTGCTCCCCCCAGACATGTTGATAATTCTTATATTCACTGTCCCACGACATGGTTGTATCTCTCGTCACAGTTGCTGCGGACTGCCACGTTAGCGCCGTTCAAACACACGCTCGCGCACCGGCGACAGCCAGGGGTCGTCTCCAATGAGCCGCAACAGGTTCGCCTCCACCGTCTCGGTCATCGATTCGACGGTCATCCCTCTCACCACCGCCAGGGCGGTCACCACATCCCGTACCAGCAGCGGCATTCTCACCGACCCATCAGGCAACCGCTGTCCAGCATTGTCCGTCTCGGTGAGCAGGCTCTTGATAGGGCACTCCCTCGCCAGCGCCTGAATGTGTTCCGAGTCCTGCAGCTCGGGGCCAAAGGTAAAGTGGACACCACGGAATGCCAGCTTGCGGAAGGTGTCGACCGGCCCCGAGTACCAGTGGACGATGGCTCGCCGAATATCGTAGAGCTCCAGCAATCGAAGCACGTCCTCTTCAGCTCCCTTGGTGTGGAGGTTGACTATCTTGCTCTGCTCCTTGGCCGCCCGCAGGAAGAACTCCAACACGGCTCGCTCAGCGGGGTACTGAGAGGCATCTTCAATGAAGTGGTAGTCCAGTCCAATCTCACCATAGATGGGGCTCTGCTCCATTGCCCAATCCAGCTCATCGAGGCCGTCGGCGTACTCCGAGGCATTCCATGGATGAATGCCGAAGGCGGGCAGCACCAGGGGGCACTTCTCGCCTATCTCCAGATTCCGCCGGTACGACGGCACGTCCATCGAGACGCTAATGCTGAAGATACGGTGCTCGACGATCTCCTGCAGTGCGGCGTCCAACTCCCCTTCGTACCTGTCCAGGTGTATGTGCGCATCGATAAGCATCTTCTCTCCTCTATTCTATCTATTCCGCGCTGGCCAGCGTCCTCGGTATCAACTCAGACAGCGCCGGATGTATGTGCATAGCATTCTGTATGGAACGCGGGTCCCCTCCTGCGGTCATAGCGTTGGTCACCTCCTGGATGAGCATGGGAGCGTAGGGCCCAATGATGTGAAATCCCAGTATTTTTCCGCTATGTCCGTCGAGTATTACCTTGGCATAGCCTTCTTTCTCCATCATAGCCTCGCCCTTAGCGGTATCCCGGTACTTCGTTATGCCCACCAGTACGCGATGATAATCCTTTCTGGCCTCCTCCTCTTTCAACCCAACAGAAGCAATCTGCGGATGGGAGTACACCGCATGAGGCACCGCGCCGTAGTCCATCTTCACCCTCTGCTTGTGATTGGCATTATACCAGGCGACAGCCGCTTCTCGGTTGGCCACATGGAGGAACATCTGTTGTCCATTAGCATCGCCTATGGCGAAAATATTTTCTTTGCTTGTCTCAAGGAAATCGTCGACCTTTACGAAGCCCCTGCCATCTACCTCGACGCCGGTATTCTCCACCCTGAGTAGGTCGGCGTTGGACCTCCTTCCAACTGCGATCATCACCCGCTCAGCAGGGAACTCTACGTCCATACCCGTGTTCTTGTCCTTGCCCGAAACCACACACCCGCCGTCGCTCTTCCTGATCTCGGTAACCTGTGTGTTGGTATGAATGCCCATGCGCTTCTTAAGCTCCCGCTCAAGCAAGTCAGATATCTCAGGCTCCTCGGATTGAGCAATGCGATCAAGCATCTCCAGGATGGTAACCCTGGTCAGAACAGCGGCGAAGAAGTGTCCGAACTCAACGGCAACGTATCCTCCGCCGATGATAATGAGG
>CAZYLE010000276.1:0-2332 GCA_964648675.1 uncultured Dehalococcoidales bacterium | reverse complement strand
CGATTAACTTCGAGCGAACGGGCATCGGCGGCGTGTCTGGAGGAAGGCGGACCATAGAGGGCCTGGTGGCGATCTGCAAGCAGGTCAGATGGAACGACAAGACGCTGGCCGAAAATCCCCTTGTTCGCCACAAACTGGCCCAGCTTGCTATAGAGATCGAGGCGGGGCATGCCCTGGCATACCGCATAGCATGGGCACAGCAAAAGGGGGAGTTCATCACCGCCGCCCCGCTGGCGTCGGCATCGAAGGTCTATGGCACCGAGCTTGCACTCAAGATAGCCAATACCGCTTGCGAGATATTCGGCCTCTACGGTCAGGTAGCCCTGTCCAGATGGGCAATCATGGCGGGCAAGTATCAGGATGACTACCAGTTTCTCCCTGGCATGAACATCGGCGCCGGGAGCTCGGAGCTGCAGAGGAACATCATCGCCCACGTCGCCCTTGGGATGCCCAGAACCTGGTAAGAGCAGTCCTCTCTGAGGGAGGCTATCGCGGGTCAAGAATGCATAAGTGGTAGACGATAAAAAACCGATAAAAATCCGGTGTTTAAATTGCTAAAGGATATTTCAGGAGGAGTCTTATTATGGTGAAGATAGCTTGTGCCGTCGACGAAATAAGAAGCCTAACCTCCGATGAGATCAAAACCACTTTAGATAGGGACAAAAAGGGGGAGTTTCTCCTTCTGGATGTCAGGCAGCCCGAGGAATATGAAGCCGGGCATATACCAGGGGCTATGTTTATACCTCTGGGCGAACTTGAGGCCAGGCAGGGGGAGTTGGATCGGGGAAAGAAGATTATTGCCTATTGCCGCTCAGGGCGCAGGAGCATGGCAGCAGCCATAGCTCTATGTGGACTGGGATTCAAAGGCATCCACCATCTGGATGGGGGTATCATTAACTGGTCTCACGAGATTATTACCGGAATACCTGAAAGGAGACCAGAGTTGATAACCGAAGCGGCCGATATCAGGGATATTTTCATGCTGGCTATCAAACTGGAGAAAGGCTCCCGGGACTTCTATATGGCAGCTAGGGATAAGGCCAAATCGTCCCAGATGAAAGAGACTTTCCAGACACTTGCTAATGCCGAAGATGGACACATGCAAAGGTTATACGAGCGTGCCGTCATTCTGCTGGGCGAGGGAGTTCTGCCACCTTTAGAGAAACTCAAGCGGGAACTCAAGGTAGAACACATGGAAGGCGGCATTGAAATCAGCCCAGCTCTAACCAAGTTAGACGAAGCCATTGCTGATGAAATGGAGGCATTGGAGATAGCACTGGAGAAGGAATACATGTCGTATGACTTCTACAAGCGGGCTTCGACATTCGTAGAGAACCCAGCCGCCAAAACACTACTCCACGAATTAGCCTCGGAGGAACGAAATCACGCTGATATTCTACTTAAGTGGATAGCGGAAATCGTCCGGCGATGAATGAGGAAGGATTACACAGATGATTTTTATACGCATAAAATCAGAGGGAATAGCACACAACTCTTACCTGATTGGCTCAGAAAACGATGCTGCCGTGATTGACCCCCGACGTGACTGCCAGGTCTACATTGACCTGGCTCAGCAGCATGGCCTGAAAATCAAGCATATCTTTGAGACCCACCGTAATGAAGACTATGTAATTGGCTCTGTAGAACTGAATAACTTCGCCGGGGCCCAAATTCACCACGGTCCAGGGCTGGAATGGAAATATGGTAATACCCTAAAAGACGGGCAGGAATTTCGGATTGGCAAGCTGAGGCTAACTGCCATCCATACCCCGGGACATACCGACGAGAGCATGTCCTACGCTGTGGCCGATCTCTCCTCTGGTGATGATGCAGTAATGGTGTTTACTGGAGATGCGCTATTTGTGAACGACGTCGGACGGACTGACCTGTATGGTGCGGAAGAGGCTCCGAGGCTTGCCTCAAACCTCTACGACAGTATATTTAATAAGCTCCTTCCCCTGGGTGATGGGGTTATACTATGCCCGTCTCATGGCGCAGGCTCAGTCTGTGGCCTGAATATTGCCGATAGGGATGAAAGCACCCTCGGTATAGAGAGAGCCCAAAACCCGCTGCTTCAAAAAAATAGAGATGACTTTGTAAAGTATAAAGTAGCTGAGCGCCCGGAGAGGCCTCATTACTTCCGCCAGATGGAGAAGTATAACCTTGAAGGTCCTCCCCTCTTAGGATGTATGCCCCTTCCCGCTCCACTCACACCGGTGGAATTCAGGGATGAGATAGAAAAGGGAGCCGTGGTTGTTGATACCAGTGTACCAGCTGCCTTTGGTGGTGCTCACATCATGGGGTCCTACAGTATCTGGCTTGAAGGACTGCC
>CAZYLE010000275.1:0-2344 GCA_964648675.1 uncultured Dehalococcoidales bacterium | reverse complement strand
GGAGAACATCACTAACGGAGGTTGAATCGAAACAAATCTTAAAAGAGGCGGGAATAAGCTCCACCGAGATTAAGCTTGCCCAGACCAGGGATGAGGCTATCTCACTGTCAAAGGAAATTGGCTTCCCGGTAGCCCTAAAGATAGTGTCTCCCGATGTCCTGCACAAGACCGATGCCGGTGGAGTAAAATTGGGTCTGGGTAATGAGAAGGCAGTGGGGAAAGCCTTTGATGAGATTATCTCCGCCATAAAGAAGAACGAGCCCAGCGCCAAGATCTACGGGGTATCGGTGCAGAATATGGCCCGACCAGGCGTGGAGGTCATCATTGGCATGAGCAAGGACCCCCAGTTCGGACCGGTGCTCATGTTCGGGCTTGGTGGCATTCTGGTGGAGGTGCTCAAGGATGTCTCCTTCAGGATCGTCCCGCTGGCCAAGAGGGATGCCAGGGAGATGATCAGGGAGATTAAGGGATATCCTATCCTGGAGGGATATCGTGGCCAGGAACCTGCCGACATCGCCGTACTCGAGGACTACCTGTTGAAGGTCTCCGAGTTCGTCGATGGCCGGCCGGAGATAAAGGAACTGGACATAAACCCCATCTTCGCCTATAGGTTTAGCTCAATCTCCCCAGGAATATATCAGGGGATGCATTTCGAGTATTGGAATTTTGGATTTGTTTAGTGTTTAGATATTAGTATTTAGAATTTGTGTACATAATATGCGAAAGTGTTTATGTAGTGGTATGTAAAAAAGGGGTCCATGTGGGTTATTGACACTGTAAAACAGCTTGTGCTATATCTAGCCTTGACATCTGGCAGCGTAGCTCAGTGGCAGAGCGGGGGACTCATAAGCCCTTGGTCGTAGGTTCAAATCCTACCGCTGCCACCACACAACAGCAGGCGAAAGCGCGTGTATCGTCAGTCCTCAAGCCTGATGCCAAGCATAGCATCGCACAACGAGCCCATGTTACAAACGGCCTACGCCCGCGTGCTCTTCGGGCCTGACCGTGCTATAACGCAGTCACCGGCCGGACGCTCCCATGACAGACGTTACCAGCCTTTTGTCCAGAGCGAAACATGTCTACCGCACGGAGGGATGGGCCTCCCTGCTGCGGAGGGCGCTCCTGTTCGCACTGCAGCTTCTCTTCGAACAACGGGGCTGCTACCTCTATGCCTCCGTTCTCGCACATGACCAGAGCCTGAGAGATGACCGCCTAACACCCCCGTTCGACGACGTGCGCCACATGATCCTGTCGACCAACGAGGAGGTCGATGACCTGGAGGCCAGAGGCTATGAGTTCCGCTCGCTCATTCATGACGCCAGGGCAAGGCTGGACGCCGGAGCCAGGGCATCGTGCGTTTTCGTGGGCAAGGAACTGGCCAATATCGTCTGGGTCGCCATGACTCAACAGGTCATGGAATAGTCTCAAAGAGCCCCCGTTCAGGGTAGATTTCGCCGCCCGCGAGTGCTGGTCGGGGGATGCCTGGACCAACCCCAAGTACCGGCGTGCCGGGCTGTTTTCTTACAACGATATCAAGAGCCGCCGGCAGCAGTATGAGCAGGGAATACGCGTGAGCAAGTGGGCCGTCGGGAAGAACAACATCCCCACCAAGAGAATCGCCAGTCGGATCGTCGCCAGGGTATCTGCCGAGGGCCGTCTACTCCGAATCCTGTGGTGGAAGTCGTGGAAAGAGACGCCAACGAGCCAGGACCAGCAATCACACCAGTCTCGCGGCGGCGGTGCGAAAAGAGCGCCATGACCAGTCCGTGGAGGCGCCACGACAACCCACATGGATTCCGCTTTGAGCGGACGCAAGAGCCCATGGTCTCAGGTTCAAATCCTACCGCTGCCATGTAAACTAGACCCTGACCGAAAAGTTTATTGGAAAGATTTATAAGGTTGGAGTGTGGCTATGCCTTATAAGAAGCGTGAGTCATATAAGAAGCACCAGTTATATACCAGCCGCTATAAGCAAAAAGAAGGGGTAATACGGCTCCCCAAAGACTGTTACTGGACAGTGCTGAAACATCCTCGGGGTGGCAATTTCACCAACGAACTTGATGCCGAAGGTGCAATAGCATTGATTTTAAGTGACGACACGGGACGGGGCCGACCCCGTTCGTGGCCAGTTATAAGCTTCCTGAGCAAAGAGGAGGCCCGACACCTGGCCAAGAGGCTTGGAGAATTCGCCGGACCAGCGCCAGAGCCAGAGCCACCACCTCGATCTTATGACCGCAGGAAAACCACGGGACAGCTGCTGTAAGAAAACACTCTCTCAGGTCTCACGTCGCTGCAGCAATGTGACAATTCCACAGTGAAGCACCGACTGGATATGCCTCTGTTC
>CAZYLE010000274.1:0-2349 GCA_964648675.1 uncultured Dehalococcoidales bacterium | reverse complement strand
CCTTACAACGGCGATCGAAGAGGCGATAATGAAGGGACAAAAATCTTCAGCTCTTCTCAGTGATATTCCTCAGTCGGGCGTGGTTTTGGATGAAGACTTCGGCCTGACCTGCGCGGACGTAGGTCCTGGCGTTGTCGGGTGGCTCGACGATTTCTGAATCCAGAAGTGAGGTCCTCTAAACGGGGTGATGGACACTTTTTAGAGCTTCCTCAGTCGGCTCATACTTCAGCTTCAGACAACGTAGTTTGTGTGTAGTGCTTCTCGACGGCAGCAGACACGACTTGCATAACTACCTGTGACAGGCTCGCGTACGATTTCGTGTCAGTCTAGCCGTGGACAGCAGAGAAACTTGAGGCTTGTTTTCTCCAGGATAAACAAGGTTGTGGTGGCAGGCACGTAGTCACAAGGCCGAGGCCCTGTTTAGAGCGGACCTCTAGACGGCGTTGTATCCTGCGTCCAGCGCTTGCTCGTTGACCGCTGTGAGCTTGGCGCCATCCTTCTGGCCGAGCATCCTGGACATCGCGCTCTTTATCAGTTCGAGCGGGACTGTCCCCGTCGCCTTGATGACCGCGCCAAGTGCCACCATGTTGGCTGCCTTGGAGTTACCCAGTGACACAGCGATGTCATTTGCCGGCACGGTGTGTACTTGCACATCGTTACGTTCTATCGGGCGGCCGATTAGGGAAGAGTTGACCAGTATTGTGCCTCCCTCAGCCACAGTCTTCTCGAACCTGTCGAGAGAGGGCAGGTTCATGGCAAGTAGGACGGTTGGGTTGTCCACCACAGGTGAGCCGATTGGCTCATCAGACAGAACCACTGTGCAATTCGCCGTCCCTCCTCTCATCTCTGGACCGTAGGAGGGAAGCCAGGTCACGTGCAATCCGTGGTCTGCACCTGCCTGGGCGAGAAGCTTCCCTGCCAGAATGACTCCCTGTCCCCCGAAGCCGGCAAATACAAATGATTTCTCCACGCTAACCCCTGTCCACAATGTCGCCAAGTGGGAATGTCTTGACTACTTCATTCATCAGGTGGCTGTTGGTCTCAACCGGACTCATTCGCCAGTTGGTAGGGCAATTGGTAAGTATCTCCACCAGCGAGTATCCCTTGCCCTCAACTTGGCATTGGAAGGCCTTCCTAATCGCGCGGCTTGCCGCCATGATCCGCTTCTGATCGTAGAGCGCCTGGCGGGTGACATATACCGGGGCGTCAAGCTGGGCAATCATTTCTGCGAAGCGAATCGGATAGCCTGCGAGCTGGGCATTTCTCCCGTCGGGACAACTGGTTGTCCGCTGCCCGATGAGGGTGGTCGGTGCCATCTGTCCTCCGGTCATTCCGTAGATCTGGTTGTTGATGAAGACTACGGTGATATTCTCACCGCGATTGGCGGCATGGATTGATTCTGCCGTGCCGATGGCGGCCAGGTCGCCATCACCCTGATAGGTGAAAACGATTAGGTTCGGGTTGACTCGCTTGATCCCGGTGGCCACCGCACAAGCCCGGCCATGGGCAGCCTGGATGGCATCGCAGCGAAACCATTCGTACATGGTGACTGAACACCCGACCGAGGCCACGACTACGACGCGGTCCTGGATGCCGAGTTCGTCTATGGTCTGTGCGACGATTCGCGTGACCAGTCCATGGTGGCAACCGGGGCAATAGCTGAACTGGGCGTCGGTAAGGCTCCGAGGCCGCTCGAAAACCTTGACCATGCTGTCCATGTTACCTGGCATTGCGCTTCACCTCTCTTAGAATGTCTTTGGGCGTGGGTACCACCCCGCCAAGCTCACCGTAGAACGGGGTCTTGGCCCGATCAGCGACTGCCAGGCGCACATCCTCCACCATCTGGCCTGCACTCATCTCCACAGTGAGGATGGTACTGACCCGGTCAGCAAGCGTGCGAAGTGGCGCGTATGGAAAGGGCCATAGTGTGATAGGTTGCACCAGTCCGACCTTAATACCCTGGCTCCTCGCCATTCTGACCGCTGTTCTGGCGATTCGAGCCACCGTGCCATAGGCAACTATGACAATAGTCGCATCAGAAGTGTCGGTTTCCCGGTAACGCATCTCTTTCTCTTCTATCTGGCGATAGTGGGTCTGGCGTTGGGTATTGATGCGGTTCAAGTCCCCGGGGTCCAGAGCGTAGCTCGTAATCACATTGGGATGGCGAGCCTTGGCACCGGTGAGGGCCCAGGGCTTGGTGGGCAGAGAGGTCGGGTCAATGGGTTCCGGGAGCACAACAGGCTCCATCATCTGACCGAGCATGCCATCAGACAGGACCATCACTGGAACGCGATGTTTGTCTGCCAGGTCGAACGCTAGCATGACCAGTTCAATCGCTTCCGCTATGTT
>CAZYLE010000273.1:0-2352 GCA_964648675.1 uncultured Dehalococcoidales bacterium | reverse complement strand
ATCCCAGGTGGTCAAAGCGCCCGTCGGTCATCGCGCCCTCAGCCCAGCGAAGTACACCCAGGTCCCGTACCTTGGGCCAACTGTGAATATTCAGCCCGTGCAGAAGATAGAAGTCGAGCTTGGTCTGCAGGCGCTCAAGTTGCTCGTTGAGAAAGCGGTCAAAGTCCGCGGCCGACTCGACAAGACGGGCAGGAAGTTTTGTTGCCAGCTTCATTCTCTCGCGATAGCCGTCCTTCAGCGCACGGCCAACTATTCCCTCGCTCCGTCCCGAGTGGTACATGTAGGCCGTATCGAGATAGTTAACGCCATGGTCAATAGCATATCGGATCATCCGAATAGACTCGGACTCATCGACACTTGCCGGATCCCTGTTGGTCAGGGGCAGCCGCATCGCACCAAAGCCAAGCACCGATACTTCCCAGTTCAGCTTTCCAAACTTTCGATACAGCATCAGTCTTTTCTTGCTTGGTGGTTTCTGCGGCGGTTATGCTGCGGTAGTGCGAGGCACGCACACATGGCTGTGCAAATATTCCTCCTCATTCTACTTCAAGAAATAAACCTGCACTGCGTCTTCCTGTCATGGTCACTTCCCATTATACACAATAGCACCAGCGACATCACACCCATGGCAGGTCTTGCTAAAAAGGAACCAATGCGTCTGCGTTAATTGACCATGACACAAATCCATATATCATCTTGCCAGTCGGCGATTTGATGTCATGATGACACCGACCTCTCGGAATGAGACAAAGGGCGATAGGTCTATTCATCATACAAAATCAGGTGCTCCGTAGTTGGCGAGGGTATGGCGGCAGGCAATTCTAGGCGCTGGCGACGGTGCCTATGCCCTAGTACGAATCCCTATAGATTTGTGCGATGGCTTCGACATCCAGCGTCCGGGGGTGTCCGCTGACCCAGGGGGACGATTCTATCACAAGCTGTGCTATCTCGTCAGCGCGCTCAAGCTCGCAACCAAGGTCTCGCAATCGTAACCTCATCCCCATATTTCCCAGCCACTCTTCTGTAGCAAGTATTCCATCTGTCTCGCCAAAGACGTTCTTACCCAGCAAGTCGAACCTGTTTTTCATTGCTGGAAGAGTGAATCTCATCCACGTCGGCAGCAGAGCTGCCAGACCCTCGCCATGAATAACGTCGTAATACCCACTCAACGCGTGCTCAATGCCATGGCAGGTCAACAAACCTCTGCCACCCCCTAACCTAACAAATTGTGACATGGCCATAGTGCTTGCCCAGGAGAGCTGGGTGCGAGCTTCAATGTCATCCAACCGGGCCAATGCCTGCGGTAGGTACTTCACTACCATCCTCATCACGGTCTCGCGAATGCCATCGGTCAGGGGAGTGGGCGCTTCATCGGTGATATAAGGTTCGACTACATGGGTAAAGGTATCTATCCCTCCTGCCTTTGTTTGATTCTCGGGGACGGTAAGCGTCAGCTCAGGGTCAATAATGGCGACTTTGGCTTGCATATAAGGACTACCTACCCCGGTCTTCACATGGGTTTCCCAGTTGGTGATTATGGCTCCATTGTTTATCTCGGAGCCCGTACCAGCCATGGTTGGTACCTGAATGATTGGGGGAACGGTACCACTTACCTCAGTCGTGATTCCGGCATAGCTCCAGATTGGCTTGGTACTGCTGCTGGCCAGTGCTATCCCCTTGGCTGTATCCATGGCACTACCTCCACCCAAACCGATAATCAAGTCAATCTTCTCGCTGCGGGCCACTTCGGCTCCCTCGTCTATCGTAGAGCTGCGCGGATTGGGCTTCACTTTTTCAAAGGTTACAGCGTCTACCCCTTTGTCTTTCAGGTCTTCAAGAACTTTGTCCAGCAGCCCGATTCGTCGAATATCAGGATGGGTGACTATAAGAGCCCTTTGCCCTAGATTCTTTGCCTCTTCACCTAGCTTGCCGATTCTCCCAACACCAAACAGTATCTTTGTTGTCAGCTCAAATCTCATCGTCACTGGTTATTTCCTCGCTTTCTGTTACAGGATTCAGGTGATATCAGGTATAGCACTATCGTTATTAACGGGCAACTTGTTCAAGTTGTCAACACCTGGTTCTGATTCTACCAGTGTTGCAACATTTGGATGTAACATACAATATTGAAAGCCCTGCTCGCTGCTTGTCAAAGCCTTCACATGCTTCTCATCGATTGAACGCACTACACCATTGTGCTAGCATACGCCGGAAGGGTTAGATATGCCTTTGCCGCTGAGGAGCGAAGGGGGTCTGGCTATGGATGGAGGGTTCATTGGCAATCCTGGTGAAGTGGGGGTAGACAGGAGCGGACTGGAGCAGGCGTTAAGGTTACTTGAGGAGCAACGTGAA
>CAZYLE010000272.1:1653-2356 GCA_964648675.1 uncultured Dehalococcoidales bacterium | reverse complement strand
AAGGGAAAGTTATAGTGGTGTGGGGTGGGAGCGCTTGTGCCGATAATTTGCCTTGTCTCAGTGACCCCATTTTGCTTAAGTGCCAGGAGCGATTCGCCGGGCAAGTGTCCTGCCGACTCCCTTCCACAGAGGACAATATACCGGATATTCGGGTTGGCCACGATATTACAGACCATCTTCTCCAATCCTATGTTCTCAGTTTGAAGCATTCCTGAAAGGGCGGCACCAGAATCTACGCCAGCCATTACCGGTTCATTAAATTCAGGTGGTATAGCAAAGTCAAAGGTATCTAAAATTACACACACTGCTACAGGAGAGTAATCGTTACCTCTCACATAGCGACCTTCCTCCGGAGGATAACCGTCCGGTGGTTTTAGTTTTAGCATAAGCTTTTAGTTTCGCTTAGCAAGGCTTTGCAGAGCAGCCCGCTGCTCACACTGAGAATGACTCCTTGGTTCAACTCCTCCAACGGACCAACACTCAACTTTGTATCCAGAGCACCACGCAATATATTCCTACCCCTATGAAGACAATGGAGACTACCACTCGAATGACTTTCTCAGCACGGGTGACCGCGTTGAGCCAGGAGGAAACCCTAGCCACGCCAGCTGATAGAAGCGTGCCAAATACTAGAACAGGGAGTCCAGTGCCAATGGCATACACCGCAGGCAGTGTCATGCCGCCAGCGGATTTAAGAGCCAAA
>CAZYLE010000272.1:640-1643 GCA_964648675.1 uncultured Dehalococcoidales bacterium | reverse complement strand
ATCCATAAATTTACGCAACTATCCCCTAATGACACGTATAGGAGTGTGATATAATGTTGAAAGTAGAATACCTTCCGATTGATAGTTTACTAGCAGTTCATAGGGGGAAAGTATTGGCAGTTGCTGTACAAGCCTATTACGATGGTAGTGGCAAATCAGATGACCCTAATGCGCAATATCTTACTCTTGCGGGTTATGCTGGAACCCCTAACGCATGGCGGCAATTTGAAACGCACTGGGTTAAAGTGCTGCAACGATGGGACTGCCAATATCTCCACATGAAAGAGGCAGGTTCACTTCAAGAAGAATTCACAGCTTCGAAGGGATGGACGCATGAACGTGTAGATGCTTTGTTAGCAGATTTATTCAATGAATGTCTCTCACCCACAGGATGGGCGGACTTTAAGGGGCAATTCTATGGGGTATCTTGTACTGTGAACCTGGTGGATTATCGGAAGGCACGTGCAGAGAAGCCTGCCTTGAAGGAAGCAGAGGCTATTTGTGTGGATTATGCTATAACCATTGCGTTAATGGCTTTACCGGAAAACCGTAACTTGCCTTTTGGAAAAGAGGGGACCGTAGAGTTGTTTTTCGACAAAGGTGAGTCCTTTATGAATAAGATATTTAGGATATGGGGTTCAAAACCTAATAATAAACTTATCGGCAAATTGGGCCTTGTTAGTTCTATCGGTGCCGCTGACTCACGTAATGTAATAGGGCTTCAGGCAGCAGACTTTCTAGCTTGGCATACGAATCGTTACTACACACACGGATTGACTGATAAAACTGGTTCTTTCGCTGGCATAATGCGTGTACTCGCTGCTCCCATGTATGAATATTACTACGATTATGAGCAACTCAAGGGGGTGTAAAAACCATGAAAGAACGTAAGAGACAGCCTTTGACCAAAAAACGTTTTGAGGCACTTCTTAGGAAGGCTGCTCAACCTGTCTCAGAGTGGCAACGCGGCCAAGCAAAGTCTGGAAAAGTGATTGCTCATCCT
>CAZYLE010000272.1:273-630 GCA_964648675.1 uncultured Dehalococcoidales bacterium | reverse complement strand
CACTGATTACGCACGCGTGCTGGACGACTTCATGGGAATACCCCAACTTGGCAACGTGATTGTAGCTGGAAAGCTCGTCAGTGAAGATAGTGCTATTACTGGATACATTCTTCCAAATCATAGGGAGAAGTGTCCTTGTTTTAACATCAGGGACTACCTTAGCTATTGCGTTCCCTTGTCGCTCAGCCAATCCCATTACAGTGGTTTTACCTGCAGCGCCACGTCCCCGTCTTCCAGACCGTTTGCCACCCATGTAGGTTTCATCCACTTCAACCTGTCCAGTGAGAGGGTTAATGTCTTCAGCCATGAGTTTGCGAATCTCTTTGAACATGCGCCATGCCGTTTTGTAGGTGACAC
>CAZYLE010000272.1:0-263 GCA_964648675.1 uncultured Dehalococcoidales bacterium | reverse complement strand
ATAAGAAATATGGCATGAAACCAAGAGCAGAGCGGAGTATTAGATTTGTGGAAGATAGTGCCAGCAGTGGGCGATACATGGGAGGCACAGAACTCGCAGGAATAAACCTTGCGCTTAACTATGCGATAGTGAGTAGTAATCCTCTGACACTTAGGGCAATAGATTCCTTTAGGCCAACGGGCTTCTTTGAGAAAGTCAAGGCAGGCATCATCAGTGGGGAATTGTTTTTCAAAATCTTTAATAGTGTAGGTCTTCATCTCTTT
>CAZYLE010000271.1:0-2361 GCA_964648675.1 uncultured Dehalococcoidales bacterium | reverse complement strand
TGCTCTACGGTTGCCAAGGAGCGAGAGCAAAGACCGGAAATGCGCGTTGGCACCTTGCCGCCAATTGCACCATTTCTGGCTGACATCGAACAGACTGGCCCAGGGCGTTGCATCCAATCGTCAAATCTCCGCTTCACGGCCTTGTAAGCGCAACAGCTCTTTTCTCATGCAGTGGTCCATTACCACTTTGAGCCCCGCCTTTCTTGCCTTAGCAGCGGCATCTTCGTTCACAACTCCCTCCTGCATCCACACAGCCTTGGCTCCAATTGCGATTGCCTCCTCTACTACAGGCGGCACTTCTTCGGAACGCCTGAATATGTCCACGACTTCAACAGGCACCGGTACCGAAGCCAAATCGGGATAAGCGGTTTCGTCCAGAATCCTCTCAGCTTTGGGCGTCACCGGTATAATGCAGTAACCTTCTTTTTTGAGAAACTGGGCTACCCTGTAGCTGGGACGCTGGGGATCCGGAGAGGCTCCCACTATAGCAACGGTGCGGTACTGGGACAAGACCTTTTCGATATCAGCGCCGACGTCATCATTCATGGCCGCCGCCTCCCACGTGCCAGGAATGGCATGAGCTATGCCAGCCGTCGAGAGCGGCTGTATCCTAGCATATCACAGCCTGTCAAGCAGACCGCGCAGAGCCAGTAACCGAAGCCGGAGGGGCATCGAACCAGCAAGCCTTGCACCGAGCGAATGGCGGTAACGGCCACTTTCGCATGTTGCGCAGCGGGAAATAGCGTAATAAAATAGCGACCTGGGGACTGAAATCTGCGTACGGAGGTATCATGGCAGTGAGAATTGTCACCGACAGCACCTCGGACTTGACACCTGAAATCTCCAGCGACCTAGGGATAACGGTGGTACCCTTATATATTCACTTTGGCACGGAGACTTACCGCGATGGTGTAGACCTGACAACCGAGGAGTTCTACCAAAGGCTTGCATCTAGCAAGACCCTGCCTACCACTGCAGTGCCGGGTTCGATGGTTTTTGCCCAGGTTTACGATGAGTTGGCTCAAGAGGCAGATGAAATCCTGGTCATTGCTCTGTCCAGCAAGCTGAGCCTTACATACGAAACGGAACTGCAAGCTACCAAGCTGATGGCAAGGAAATCCCGAGTCGAAGTAATCGATTCACAGGCGGGTTGCATGGCGCTGGGACTAATAGCAATTGCTGCTGCCAAGGCAGCCAAGGCGGGGGCTAACCTTGATCAAGTGTTGAATTTGACGCGGCGTAATATCTCCAGGACAAAGATACATTTCGCATTCGATACACTGGAGTATCTCAGAAAGGGCGGGCGTATTGGCGCGGCACAAGCGTTTCTGGGATCGATGCTAAAGATAAACCCTATCCTGACACTCAAAGATGGCGAGGCTCATCCGGTTGCCAAGCCACGCTCCCGGTCTAAAGCCATAGAATCCTTGTACCTCTTTGCCATGAGCCATTCCAACATTGAGGAGATGGCTATCGAGGATGCTACCACACCTGATGAAGTTGAGATGCTGGCCGAACGCCTCGCCTCCAGATTCCCCAAGGAGCGTATCTACCGGACGAAGGTAAGCCCAGTAGTAGGTACCCACGTTGGGCCCCATGTGCTAGCCGTGGCCGTGCTAGGGGATAGCTATTAAGCGGAGATCTACTTGAATCAGACATAGTTGTCTTTCTGGGTGTCCTGTCGCAGATTCTCGGTATTCCCATAGTACTTTCCTCTAATCGACTAGGTACGTTTCTCTCATTGACTGGAAGAATGGAACGCTTATCATGTAGACAATCGCATCGCCTTGGTCACACATCATGAGAGGTCACCAATTATGGGATACCTGCGGCAGATGCTGGAACGGGTGAAGCCCAGAGGCGAGAGATTGGCAGCTGGTCCCTCGTCTATCGAGGTATGGGCGTCGGATTCACCTCTTCAAGATATTGCAGCGTCGGGTGGTCTGGACGATACAGACTTTCATCGCTGCCGCGTGTGTGGTTGGATCGTCTTGGTGGACAAGTACGGGTTCATGGAGTGCGAAGACGGCTCCTATATTTGCTCAACGTGTCTGGGTCGGGACAGGACCAGATTCAGGCCATCGGTCAGGCTGCGCGACCTGTGAGGCCGGTCATTGGGCAGATATCCTCTTGCGCGGGCATACGAGTACCGTTTGCTGTGTGCTCACCGTCGCCGATCAATTCCGAATCTGGAATCTCCGCTCCATGCGGAGTCCTCTGGGGCCAAATCCTCAGCCCCATTCTTCCTTCTGAAAAGGCTTTGTCAGAACACGTGGGGGAGGTACTCGTCGCCGCCTATGATCTGTTCCTTTTCCAACTCAGCGATCTCATCGTCGGACATTCCGATCACATTCTTGAACA
>CAZYLE010000270.1:0-2363 GCA_964648675.1 uncultured Dehalococcoidales bacterium | reverse complement strand
TGATTAGGTTATGCCATGAGCGAAATGTCGCGGTACAAACAACGAAGGCGATTGCCCGCCGACCAATCGGGAAACGACCGAGAAAGTACAACACGTATTTCTATGAGCCACTGGAGACCGACGAAGCTATCGAGAAGTCGCTGCACTGGGCCATGGGCTTGCGGGATAGCTTCGTGATCACGGCCGGGGACGGACAATTCGTTCTTAGGATGCTGCAATCGGCGGAGAGATTCCGACAGCGACCGTCAGATGAGGAAATGAACCTATTGGTGAATGAGTACGGCATTCAGCAGGTATTTAAATAAGGGCGTATTGGCCCTGATAGTAGATTTCCGCCGCTGACACTTTCCTTGCATCCTGGAGCCCTACTGCCCGAGGGCTCCTATGGATACGATACCCAGCGAAGCCCCGAATGTCGCGGGGATCGAACTGGCCAGATGCTTGACATTACATACTGCTTCTCAATATCCTGGACGCTCATATAGGGACAGCGGACGCAAACATAGATGCGGGTACTGGGTGGATGGGCTCCCGTAGGCTCGAATCAGATGCTGGCGCGCAGTCAGAGTTGTGCCGGTGAAACACGTCAGGATTCGTATTGGCAAAGATGATAAGAGGTGCGGAGTCAAGTCAAGCCACATTCAGAGCTCCTTGATATCTGACCATCCGACGTAACCGGAGCTGATTCTACCCGATCAACTTCGACTGCGCCACATCCACAAGACCCAGGTCAGTCAGCCTGAGTTCGGGAATCACAGGCAAGGCGAGGAAGGAGAGGATGGCAAATGGAGACGGGGGCAAGTTGCCCAGGCTGGCAGCAGCTTTCTCCACATGTTCATATTGGGATACGACTACATCTAGCGGCTCAGGGGAAAGCAGGCCGGCGATGGGCAAGGGCAAAGAAGCGATGATTTCCAGGTTAGCGCAAACAACCAGCCCACCCTGTAACGTCCTGATTTCCTCGATTGCCTTGAGGATGTCAAAGTCATTGGTGCCCACCGCTATTATGTTGTGAGAGTCGTGCGCCACTGACGAAGCTAATGCTCCTTTCTTCAAACCGAATCCCTTGACCAGTCCCACTCCGATGTTGCCGCTAGCCTTGTGTCTTTCCACCACCACTACCTTTAGAACATCTCTATCCACATCGGACGCCACCGCCCCATCCACCACTTTGACCTTCTCCACCGCTTTCTTGGTGACTATCTGTCCTGGGATGATTTCGATAACCGGGTAGTTTTCCTCAGAGGTTTCACCCTCACCTAGCCTCTCCCGTCGAGGGAGAGGTATTTTCAGCGATTTTGCTGTGGGAGACTTAATGCGTACTGTGTCTCTTAGCTCCAGAGTAACAGGGGGTGGGAGAAACAAAGGCTTGCCTTGCTTGGCCACCGGCTTTCCCTTATAAAACACTGCGTCTATTTCCAGTTTAGTCAGGTCAGTGATGATTATGAAATTGGCCATATAACCCGGGGCGATGGCTCCTCTATCATGGAGTCTGAAATACTCAGCAGCGTTAATCGTGGCCATCTGAATTGCCCGTACCGGCTCCAGACCCCTGCTGATGGCCTTTCGGACCACGGCGTCAATATCGCCTTCGCGATGTAAATCAGAGCAACTGCGGTCGTCTACCACGAAGAAGCATCTTTTGTAAGTATTGTCGGTGACCAGAGGTAGAAGAGCGTCCAGGTTCTTTTCTGAAGACCCTTCTCGAATCATCAGGTACATGCCCCGGCGCAGCTTCTCTTTTCCTTCTTCGAGAGTAGTAGATTCGTGGTCGGAAAGAATGCCAGCAGACATGTAGGCGTTTAGCTCCTTGCCAGCAAGTCCCGGCGCATGCCCATCAATCACTCTCCCTTTTGCAGCACCGATTTTTTTCAAAACCTCTTCATCCCCGCTGACCACGCCGGGAAAGTTCATCATCTCCCCTAAGCCGATTATCTTAGGGTGAGCTAGAATTTTCTTGACCTCCCCAGAGCTGATTTTGGCACCTGATGTTTCCAGTTGAGTGGCTGGCACGCAGGATGGAGCCATGAATAGCATATCCAGTGGCAGCTTTCGAGCCAGATCCGTCACGAATCTTATTCCTCTGTATCCACAAACGTTGGCGATTTCATGCAAGTCGGTGACCACGGCCAAGGTGCCTCTGGGGACCACGGCTTGAGCGTATCTTGCCGGGTGCAGCATGGAACTTTCTATGTGCGTATGCCCGTTAATCAATCCGGGAGCCAAAAACCCGCCTTGTAAATCGATAATTTCCTTTGCCTTATCATAATCTCCTACTCCGGCAATCCTATCGCCATAGATAGCCACGTCGGCTTGCTCTATTTCTCCAATAAAGGTATTTACTATCCGGGCATTTTTCAGGA
>CAZYLE010000269.1:927-2364 GCA_964648675.1 uncultured Dehalococcoidales bacterium | reverse complement strand
GGATTATGTATATATTGACACTCCAAAATCCCCCTTTGAAAAGGGGGATTGCATTTGTAGATTAAAGCAGCCTGTTTAGAAAGTGGGATTGCGGTTGTGGGTGGAAAAGCCTAGTCGAAGCCACGCCAGGTGGTGATAGCCTCCACCGGCTCGCGCTTGCTCTCCAATCTATTTGCCGGAAAGTCCCAGTCGGGATAGCCGATGGGGATACAGATGATAATCCGCTTCGACTCGGGTATACCGGCATACTTTCTTATCACCTCGGGATACATCACGCCCTGGTCCTCAATGCAAGTACCCAGGCCGTGGTTCAGTGCAGCGAGGCAGATTGTTTGTGAGATAGCGCCGAAGTCGAAAAGCTCCCACCATGACTTCAGAGACCTGTCCACTGAGAGGATGAAGGCGGCCGGCGCATCGAAGAAACGAAACCCCCTTTTCATCCATTCCGCTCTCTTTGCCTTATCTTCCCTGGCTATATCCATCAATTGGAAAATCTGGATGGCCAGGTCCACCTGGCGCTGCCTGTAGACGCCCTCAAAGGGCTGAACCGAAACGTTCGGATTCGGTAGCGTTCCAGACTCGAGCATCTCGATGTTGCCCCGCTTGATATTTTCCAAGACCTCCCCGGCGATAACGGTGATCTCCCAGGGTTGGGTGTTCATTGCCGAAGGAGCTCGTGTGGCGATATCCAGTATGTCCCGCAAAATCTCTTTCGGGACCGGGTCAGGTCTAAAACCGCGTATACTCTTCCTTGTTCTTATGGCTTCTACGATATCCATCGCCTTGCTCCTTTCTGCATACATATTCGTCCTTCAGTGCTCAACCTTGGTGATGTCTACTTTCGTTGGCAATAGGAAGTTTCATCTCCATTGGCTCTATCTCGACGAAATGCAGCCTATCTCCTTTGATCGAACCTTCGATCCAGAAGCTGTGAGGCGATTCTTATCTTCTGTATTTGTATTGTTCCACCAGCGATGCCCCAGCCCCAGCCATCCCGGAACATCCGCTCTATAGCATAGTCTTTGGAATAACCGTAACCGCCATGGAGTTGGAGAGCCAGGCCGGCGACCTCGCGCACCATCTCGTTGGCAAAGCACTTGGCCAGATTTGATTCCATGACAGAAGGGAGCCCGGCACCGGCATTCACCACAGCCCTGTAGATAAGCAGCCGAGATGCCTCAACCTTTAGAGCCATATCGGCCAGCATAAGCTGAACTGCCTGAAACTCGCAGATATCCTTTCCGAACTGTTTCCGCTCTTGCGAGTATTTCATCGCTTCTTCAAGGGCTCCTTGGGCGATTCCCAGGCACATGGTGGCATTGCCACATCGCTCCAAATCAAAAGCCGTCATCAGCTTTCTAAACTCCCCCTCCTTTACAACGAGGTTTTCCTTGGGGACGCGGCAATCTTCAAAGATGAGGTCGCAGCTTGGGGTTC
>CAZYLE010000269.1:0-917 GCA_964648675.1 uncultured Dehalococcoidales bacterium | reverse complement strand
CTCGAAAGCCCATGAATTGTTCCTGTTTGCCGAAGGAAAAGCCGGGGGTCCCTTTTTCGATTACCAGGCCTCCTATTCCCCTGGCACCCCTCTGTTCGCTCAGCCTGACGTATACAACATATCCCTCAGCCACACCTCCGCCAGTGACAAAGCGCTTCTGGCCATTAACAACATAATAGTCGCCGTCTAGGACCGCCTTGGTGGTGAGGTCGGTTAAGGCGGTGCCAGCCTCAGGCTCGGTCATGCCAACGGCGAAAAACATCTCGCCGCGGCAGGCTGGCGGAAGATACTTCTGCTTCAGCTCTTCGGTGCCAAACTGCTCGATCACCCTGACCGGCCCTACCGACGATTCGAAGACAGGGTGAGCAGCCAGGGGAGTGACCCGGGCCAGCTCCTCGATAGCCAGGATAGCGTCCAAGGCAGGTTGCCCTTGTCCGCCGTACTGCTGGGGCAGGATCATTCCTATCAGTCCAAGCTCAATCAGCTTCTGCAAACAATCCTGGGGTAGAAACTTAGCTTTCTCCTCCCATTCCGCTGCCTGGGGGCGGACCTCTTTTTCGGCGAAGTCGTGCACCATCCGCTTCAACATCTTCTGTTCTTCGGTCAGTTCAAAGTCCATTTTCCCTTTCCTCCGATATTTCCTCTATCAGTCGCTGTGGCTATGTTAAAAGCCCATGCCGTCTGCTGTCAAATTGGAGATTTCGGCCTCGAACCATGAACGGCCCTTCGGGTGAGCTCAGGACAAGCCCTTCGACAGCATATACGGTGGGTTTCGCTTCGCTCCACCCACCCTACGGGTATTAATGCCTGCTTATGAGGAAGACCTCCAGACCCCTACCAGAGGGAGCCCCTCTCGACGCCTTTTTTTTACCTCTCCCTCGAAGGGAGAGGGCAAAGGTGAGGGTGAAGCTCCCCCT
>CAZYLE010000268.1:287-2369 GCA_964648675.1 uncultured Dehalococcoidales bacterium | reverse complement strand
GACGTTGACGCTGCCGACCTCTACCTGTTGCTGCGCCCGACGGTCAAAGAGGAAAACGAGTTCTGGAGCGGGCAGGTTGCCGTGATCGACGAGGAGAAGTGCACCCGGTGCGGTCTCTGCGAGCAGGTGTGCCGTTTCGACGCCATCAAAGATTTCAAAGTCGACCCTATTCCCTGTGAGGGTTGCGGCTTCTGCTACCAGGTCTGTCCGACTGAGGCTGTAACCATGAAGGAATGCCTCTCTGGTCACTGGTTTATTTCGGAAACGCCCTATGGTCCTCTTATCCATGCCAGACTGGGGATCACAGAGGAAAACTCGGGGAAGCTGGTAGCGCTGGTGAGACAGAACGCCAGACTCATCGCTGAGAAAAACAGTCTAGCATACATTATCACCGATGGGCCTCCGGGCATCGGTTGCCCGGTCATTTCGTCACTATCCGGGGCAAATCTCGCTCTTATAGTGACTGAACCCACCCTATCTGGCATACACGACCTTGAGCGAGTCCTCGAAGTTTGCTATCATTTTGGCATCCCCGCTCTAGTTTGCATCAACAAATACGACATAAACGAGGAAAATACCCGTCAGATTGAACAGTTTTGCCTCGCCCAGGGAGTAGAGGTAGTGTCCAAGATTCCCCTGGACAATGTGGTCACCGAGGCTTTGGTCCGGGGCATGCCAGTGGTGGAGTACTCCCGAAACAGGGTTTCCCAAGAAATAGAAGAGATGTGGCACACCATTTCAACAGCACTTGAAGGATAGTGGGAGGGAAAAATTCCAATCTACGACTTCAGATGCAAGGAATGCGGTGAAGTATCAGAGATACTTCTTCGTGGTGCAGACGATAAGGCCATCCACTGCCCTGGCTGCGGCAGCGAGAACATCGAGAGGCTTATCGCTGCCCCTAGTATGATAAGGATGGAGATACCAGCACTGGGCAAAACCTGCTGCGGCAGGTCGGAGCGCTGTGAAATCCCTCCCTGCTCCACGGGGGACACCTGCCACAGAGAATAGAGGAGGACTTATTATGAGATATGCCATACCCGTAAGCAATGGCAAGCTGGCAGAGCACTTTGGCCACTGTGAGTACTTCGCTTTCATCGATATCGATGTAGAGAGAAAAGCGATTGTACGCAAGGAGCTTGTAGCTTCGCCAGGGCATGAACCGGGGGTACTACCGGTGTGGCTGGCGGAAGAGGGGGCCTCCGCCGTAATAGCCAGTGGCATGGGTTCCCGAGCCCAGGCTTTGTTTAGGGAGAACCATATCGAGGTCATTGTCGGCGCTATGGGAGATGACCCCGAGCAGATAGTCCTGAACCATATGAGAGGTGCGCTGGAAATAGGTGAAAACTTCTGCGACCATTAGGCACATTCTAATCCCTAAAACCTCTTATGGGGGACTAACAACATTTTCTGATAGAGATTCCCAATCGGATAACTCAGTGAACAGGACATGGAAGAAATATGTGACCGCCTTACAAAGGCGGCCACATATTATATAGGGCAAGTCAGCAAAATAGGAGGTAGTTCATGCACGCAACAATTCAAAAGCCAATCGACGAGATTGCAGGCAACTTCAAGCCAGGAGAAAGGGTATTTGTCGTGGGATGCGACAACTGCGCCGCCAAGTGTCATTCCGGAGGAATACCCGAAACCGAAGAAATGGCAAATCGGCTGAAAGCAAGAGGAATTAATGTAATAGGGTGGTGCGTGCCACAGCCACCCGGCGTTTCACTTTGTAAGCTTGCAAACACGAGGAAAGTGCTTCAAGAGCAATATGGCGAACAGGTTAAAGACGCAGATTCCTTCCTGGTCCTCGCGTGTGGCCAGGGTTTCCACACAGTAATGGATGCTACTGAGGGCGCAATGGTTCACCCAGGATGCAATACTATTTTCGGTGGCGAGACCGTAACCGATGAGCTTATCACCGAATATTGCTCCCTCTGCGGTGAATGCATCGTTGAGTACACCGGCGGGCTATGTCCAGTGACACTATGCGCCAAGAGCCTGCTCAACGGGCCCTGTGGCGGGGCAAAGAATGGAAAGTGCGAGGTGGACAGAACCCGGGATTGCGGATGGCAGCTG
>CAZYLE010000268.1:0-277 GCA_964648675.1 uncultured Dehalococcoidales bacterium | reverse complement strand
GCCTCGCTCCCTTACTCTCCGTGCCGGAGAAGCAACTTTTAGATCGCTGGCAGGCGACCAGGCGATAACCAATCATGACTAGTAAGGTCAATTACCAGGAAAGGAGCCAAATTTGAGCAATCTACAACAAGCACTTCAAAGTAAGAAATTCGTGGTCACTGGAGAGATCGGACCGCCGAAAGGCGTTGCTATAGAGAAATGCCTGCAAGATGCCGAAAGTCTGCGTGGCAAAGTCGTTGCAATTAATGTCACCGATCTGCAGAGCGCGGTCATGAGA
>CAZYLE010000267.1:1689-2380 GCA_964648675.1 uncultured Dehalococcoidales bacterium | reverse complement strand
TAGCTCTGCTCACCGGGTCGGATAGACATAGGTAGGCCTCATCAAGGAGCTTCACACGTTCCACAATGACATCGCTGTCCTCCTCCTCGAAGTGATATCGCTGAATGAGGGCAGCATAGGCAGTCTTGATCGCCCTGGGATCGGCATCGGGGTCGATGCCAAGGATGTCATAGTAGTCCTTCCAGGTCACCTCGTGCTCTTCTTGCTCTTCCATCTAAGTGCACTCCAGCGCATCAATGGCGATGTTGGACTATCGAGAGATGCCTCAGGCTGGCTATGATTCTAGCACAAAACCTCAAGGCTTTGAAAGGATTGCGTTTCGTTTAATGTACATAGAGGCAAATCTAAATGCAATAATCCTGGTCAATGGGCTTACTACAAATGTTCAATCTTTGGTGCCCACAAGCAAGGTGAGTAATAAATCTCGATTAATGAAAAAACCGGCCACGTGTCGCCAACTGGCCGGTTAACTTACCAATCTAACAGCTAATAATTACTGACGCGCAAAATACGCATGAATTTGAGGTATATACTAACATCCTAGGCAGACATGAGAAATGAAATTCGCCGGCGAAACAAGCGTTTGATGCCCATAAGCATGGTGATTTCGAACATAGGGATTCAGCATCCCATAGCCCCCTCTGGAAAACCTGTATCATTGAACTCCGTCGGACATATCGAAGGCCGGGTG
>CAZYLE010000267.1:393-1679 GCA_964648675.1 uncultured Dehalococcoidales bacterium | reverse complement strand
ATCGGCCTTCGGCATAGAAGGTCGGACTGAACTTCGCCATCATTCTCTGCGTAGTAACGTTCTTCTTCGCGATCGCTGTGCGCACCAGCGTCACCCCGCTGTCCCGCAGCAGCCTACGTCCTTCAACCATGGTGTAGACACCGAGGCGCGCTCTACGGTACCCGGGGTCAGTCCAGCTTGCACCCCGATATCCCTCCTTCGCTGAGAAGTCCATTTTGAGCGGGGGCTCGTTCAGGCTGTCCTTAGCTTCCTGTGTCGTGGCTGCCCATCCAATGTGGCCCAGTTGATGGCCAACAAAGACACACGATGCTTTAGCGCCGTTATCGAGCCTCTCCCTGCTATTGATGGCCGAGGACCGGAACTCAAACCCCTGGGCCTCCAGGTCATCGGCCTCCTCGTTCGTGCGGACTATCTTCAGAGTAAAATCACTAATCCTGGGCATGAAGTCTGCATCGCCCGGATTCGGTACGTCATCCGTTCGCGCTACGGAGAGGTAGTAGGTACGGTATTCGAAGAGAAGATAAAGCATAAAGGCGGATGCACGGCTTACTAGAGACTTCAATCCCCCGGTCTGGTGGATTTGCTTCGCTCTGCTGAACAGCGATTTCATTCTAGTCATTTGTATTGTTCTGTTCCCTGTCGCTACCTGCAGTCAGTGGCTTTTCCCTCCACGACTTCCACCACAGCACCTTGATTAAGCGTCCTTCGCCGTATATAACGCTGCCTATCTTGGATTCTGCAGTCAATGAGGCGACGTTTCTCTTGGCAACTGCCCATTTGCTCTTTACAATCCCCTCCTGGAGCCAGTACTCAATCATCTTGAGGATACAGTACGTGTGAAGCCCCATTCTCCTGTATTTTGGATTGGTCAAAAAGCCTCCAGTCCATGTCTCGCCATTTGAGAAGTCCACCCTGGCGGGAGGCTCATTCAGGCTGTCCTTGGCCTGCTGCGTGGTGCAGAGCCACCCTATGTTGGCAAGCTCATGTCCAACAAAAAAGCAGAATGCTATCGCCCCATTATTGAGCTTACTCCTCACATCGCCAAGATGTTCCCTGAACTGGAACCCCTTAGCTTCAAGCTCATCGGCCTCTCCGTTAGTGTGGATCACCCTGAAGGACAAACCGTCCACCTTGGGCACGAAAGCACTATCGCTGAACCTCCTGTAAGTGCTGCTCTCACCATCATACAGATAGTAAGTCTCGCACTTGAAAAGCCGCCCCGCTACATATGCAGTTGCCCGTTTGGCCAGTGTCAGGAGACCTTCACTTTGATAGATTGATGTTGC
>CAZYLE010000267.1:0-383 GCA_964648675.1 uncultured Dehalococcoidales bacterium | reverse complement strand
CATCCTGGCACCTCCAATCACAGATGCAAGTAAAATAGGGCTACGGCAATCGCTTGTCAAGTGTCACCTATCTATCTGAACGAGGTCAGCTATAATAACTCAAAATAAATCAATAGACTTGCGTAGCCGATACGGGAAATATATAATGTTGCGCAATATAGTGTTGCATCGGCCTACAATAAACTCTTGAAAACAGATACTTTGACTTAGGAAGGTTATGCATGATTATTTATCATGATGGTTATAGCATAATCAACCCTGAGAAGAGATTATTATGCCAGATTCCCCTAAACCTACTTGTTTGATAACAGTGAGGCATGCTAGTCGACTGTTTAATGAAGAAGTGTGAGATTGAAAAAGCGTAGAATTAGCATAGTTATTGC